>NZ_JALDVV010000006.1:0-88422 GCF_023110375.1 Streptococcus mitis
CGAACACAGAAGTTAAGCCCTAGAACGCCGGAAGTAGTTGGGGGTTGCCCCCTGTGAGATATGGAAGTCGCTTAGCTCTAGGGAGTTTAGCTCAGCTGGGAGAGCATCTGCCTTACAAGCAGAGGGTCAGCGGTTCGATCCCGTTAACTCCCATAGGTCCCGTAGTGTAGCGGTTATCACGTCGCCCTGTCACGGCGAAGATCGCGGGTTCGATTCCCGTCGGGACCGTTAGAATAACGTAAGTTATTTTAGACTCGTTAGCTCAGTTGGTAGAGCAATTGACTTTTAATCAATGGGTCACTGGTTCGAGCCCAGTACGGGTCATATATGCGGGTTTGGCGGAATTGGCAGACGCACCAGATTTAGGATCTGGCGCTTAACGGCGTGGGGGTTCAAGTCCCTTAACCCGCATTAAGATATAATAAATGAGCCGGCTTAGCTCAGTTGGTAGAGCATCTGATTTGTAATCAGAGGGTCGCGTGTTCAAGTCATGTAGCCGGCATTTTTAGATAGAAGAAAACAGTGCGAACGTAGTTCAGTGGTAGAACACCACCTTGCCAAGGTGGGGGTCGCGGGTTCGAATCCCGTCGTTCGCTTAGAGAGGCCGGGGTGGCGGAACTGGCAGACGCACAGGACTTAAAATCCTGCGATTGGTAACGATCGTACCGGTTCGATTCCGGTCCTCGGCATAAACTAATGAGCACCCTTAGCTCAACTGGATAGAGTACCTGACTACGAATCAGGCGGTTAGAGGTTCGACTCCTCTAGGGTGCATTTTTCTATTTAACTCGGGAAGTAGCTCAGCTTGGTAGAGTACTTGGTTTGGGACCAAGGTGTCGCAGGTTCGAATCCTGTCTTCCCGATATATGGCGGTGTAGCTCAGCTGGCTAGAGCGTCCGGTTCATACCCGGGAGGTCGGGGGTTCGATCCCCTTCGCCGCTATAAAGATCTTGTTGGACCTTTAGCTCAGCTGGTTAGAGCTCTCGGCTCATAACCGAGTGGTCGTAGGTTCAAGTCCTACAAGGTCCATTTGAATAATATGGAGGATTACCCAAGTCCGGCTGAAGGGAACGGTCTTGAAAACCGTCAGGCGTGTAAAAGCGTGCGTGGGTTCGAATCCCACATCCTCCTTTTCTATTAACGCGGGATGGAGCAGCTCGGTAGCTCGTCGGGCTCATAACCCGAAGGTCGTAGGTTCAAATCCTGCTCCCGCAATAAGGCTCGGTAGCTCAGTTGGTAGAGCAATGGATTGAAGCTCCATGTGTCGGCGGTTCGATTCCGTCTCGCGCCATTTTTATTTATAGTATTTATGCGGGTGTAGTTTAGTGGTAAAACTACAGCCTTCCAAGCTGTTGTCGCGAGTTCGATTCTCGTCACCCGCTTTGAACTTTGTTCAAATTACCAAGTTTTTAACTTGGGCGCGTAGCTCAGGTGGTTAGAGCGCACGCCTGATAAGCGTGAGGTCGGTGGTTCGAGTCCACTCGTGCCCATTAATAGGAGAATTACTCAAGAGGCTGAAGAGGACGGTTTGCTAAATCGTTAGGTCGGGTAACTGGCGCAAGGGTTCGAATCCCTTATTCTCCGTTTTATTGAGAGTTTATAACTCTTTTTTTGTATTTTTAAGAATAGTAGAATAAAAACTTCAGATTTGTAAAACTTAATTGGATTACTTATCTGAAGTTTTTTTTTCGCTCTTTGTCAACTGTAGTGGGCTGCAGAAAAGCTAAAATCTTTATATATTGTTGATTTTATGGTTGTGCTTGTTTATTACTACTTCCAACTCTTGAGTGAAATTTCTCCGCTATTGAGCCAGATTTCTTTTCCGTTATCACATTGAACTAAAAGTTTTCCACTTTCAGAGATATCTTTAGCAAGTCCCTTGTGGTCTTTTTGATCTAGTGTGAAAGTCACTTCTTTTCCTAGAACGAATGACTGTTTTTTATATAGGTATAATAACTCATCTGCTGGCGTTTTGAAGAAAGAACGCCAGATTTCTATGATTAATTCATTTCTGGTAATAGGTGCTGGTGTTTTAAATAAACTAGCAGCTTTTTCTTTTAATTCCTGAGGGAAGTCTTTAATAGTAAAGTTGATTCCTACTCCAATAATGATATCTGTGACTAAGCCAGTTTCTACAGAGGTCATTGCCTCAGTAAGGATTCCTCCAATTTTATGATTTTTGAGGTAGATATCATTGACCCATTTTATGTCGACATCTATTAAAGTTAGGTTCTTAATGGCTTTGTAGATAGCTCCTGCTACAAGTAGTGTATAGGATGGTAATTTCTCATAGGGAAGATTTGGTTTGAGATGGAGTGTCATATAAATGCCACCTTGGGGTGAGTAGAAAGAACGTTGAAAACGGCCTCGGCCAGCTGTTTGATAGGAAGCTAGATAGAGAGTGTTTGCTTCATTCCCTAAATCAATTGCTTCTTTTGCATCGAGTTGAGTTGATCTTGTTTCGGATTTAAAACTGATTTTAATTGGAAGATTTTGTTCTAGGAGTTCCGGAAGAATAAGATCCCCATTCACCAGTTTATAGCCTTTGTTTTTGATACTATCAATTTCAATGCCTTCTTGTTCTAAACGCTTGATGGCTTTCCAAATTGATGTTCGGGTCAGTGATAGTTTTTCTGCAATCTTTTCTCCGCTGATATAATCGGTTTCTTTAGCTAGAATTTGGTAGACGGCTTGGTATGATTTCATAGTGTTTCCTTTCTCACTAGTTGGTATTTCGAATGTTCTTTTCTTGTATGACTTGGAGTCTGATTAAAGTATTGTTTATAAGCTTTCGAAAAATGTAGTGGATCTGAAAAGCCTACCGAGTACGCAATTACCTTGATTGACTCTTGGGTATTTTCGAGGAGTTGTTTAGCTCGATACATTCGAACGTATAGTAGGTATTCTTTTGGAGATAAGGTGTTAAATTCTTTGAATACGCTTGATAAGTAGCTTCTGTGAACGGATAGTTCTTTTGCTAAATCTTGAATTGTAAGTGATTGAGGATAGTGGCTATCAATTAATCGTTTGCATTCAAGATAGAGTTGGTGGGTCGATGAAATATTCTTTTTCTTCTGATTGGGAGCAATAGTTCCCAGATGAAACATCAGTTCATGGAGTTGTCCCATGATATGGAGTTGAGCTAATTCATTTGATTTGGTAATCTGAGCGAAGCGGACAATGTCTGAGATGAGTTTTGCAGTAGTCTGGGTATGACAAGTTTCAGATTGGATGAGATAAGATTGGTCAGAAATTTGAGAAAGAGCAAAATAATCAGGAGCTTTCCCTCCAGTGATTCCTAACCAGTAGTAGGCCCAAGGTTCTTTACTATCTGCTTGATAAAAGGTTAGTTCATCTGGTTTTAATAGAAAGAAATCTCCTTCTTTTAAATCAACAATTTTACCCTTGTAATGAAATTTTCCTTGTCCTTTAGTAATGTAATGTAGGACGTATGTATCTCGAATTGTTGGACCAAAAGAGTAATTTGGTGTGCATTCCTCATATCCATAAAAGCTTAGGGAAAGGTCAATTGTTCCAGTCTGGTATTCTGAAAAAACTAGCATGTGCTACCTCCTACCTAACATTTTACCATATTCTTGAGACATTTTTCTATTTCGGAAAGCGATTTCAGATGATAAAATATAGTCAATAAAGTGATGAGGTGAAGTAAATGGGAGTTAGGATAGAGAATAATCTATTTTATGTTGAGAGTAAAAATCTAAGTTTGATTATTGAAAATCGAAATGGTTACTTACTTTTGAAACATTTAGGAAAGACTATTAAGAACTATAAAGGTTCCAATAGTGTTTATGAACGAGACCATGCCTTTTCAGGAAATCCAACAGCTACTAATCGAACCTTTAGTTTAGATACGCAACGTCAAATTTTTGGACAACATGGTCTGGGTGACTATAGAAAACCAACTTTACAGATTCAGCATGATGCAACTGAAGTAACAGACTTTCGATTTGTAGAAGCAAAGATTTTAAAAGGTCAGAATGGTCCACAGGGTTTACCTTCTCCACACAGCATGGATGATACAGAGACTCTTGCCTTGATTTTAGAAGATTCTAAGGCTCAACTTAGTCTGACTTTGTATTATACTGCTTTTGATAATGATGCGACAATTGCTAGTTACAGCAAATTGGAGAATAATAGCAATCAGGAAGTTGTCATTCATAAGGACTTTTCTCTCATGGCTGATTTTCCTGCTGCAGCTTACGAAATAGTGACTTTACAGGGAGCTTATGCTCGTGAAAAGACTGTTCGACGTCAACAGGTAGAACAAGGAATCTTTTCGATTAGTTCGAACCGTGGAGCTTCTGGGCATGCTCAAACACCAGCTCTTCTACTATGTGATCAAGGAGCCACAGAGGATGCTGGGAATGTGTTTGCTTTGCAACTACTGTACAGTGGAAACTTCGAAGCTTTTGTCCAAAAAAATCAACTGAATGAAGTTCGGGTGGCTATTGGCATTAATCCAGAAAACTTTTCTTGGAAGTTAGATCCTGAGGAAAACTTTGAAACACCGGTAGCTTTAGTGACCTATTCAGATAAGGGATTAACCGGTATCAGTCATGAAAGTCAGAATTTTGTACTTAAGCACATTATGCCAAGTAAATTTTCTAAAAAAGAACGCCCAATTCTTATCAATAACTGGGAAGCTACTTACTTTGACTTTCAGAGAGAAAAACTGTTAGAATTAGCTGATGAAGCTAAGAAAGTTGGAATAGAACTTTTTGTATTAGATGATGGGTGGTTTGGAAATCGCTTTGATGATAATCGTGCTTTAGGTGATTGGGTTGTTAATGAGGAAAAACTGGGTGGAAGCCTAGAAAGTTTGATTTCAGCTATCCATGACAGAGGTTTGCAGTTTGGCCTTTGGTTAGAACCTGAGATGATTTCTGTTGATAGCGATTTGTATCGCAAACATCCTGACTGGGCCATTCAGGTTCCTGGCTATGAGCATACCTATTCTAGAAATCAATTAGTACTTAATCTTGCCAATCCTCAGGTAGTAGAATACTTGAAAAATGTCTTAGATGAACTCCTATCTTATCATGAGATTGACTACATCAAATGGGACATGAACCGCAATATCACTAACCTAGGAAATGGCTTAACTTATCTAGAGACACAGATGCAATCTCATCAGTACATGCTGGGACTTTATGAACTCGTTTCTTATCTGACAGAGAAGCACAGCCATATTCTCTTTGAGTCCTGCTCTGGTGGTGGTGGACGAAATGATCTTGGTATGATGCGCTATTTCCCACAAGTCTGGGCTAGTGATAATACAGATGCCATTGCACGTTTACCAATTCAATACGGTTCATCCTATCTCTATCCAACCATTTCTATGGGGGCTCATGTGTCAGCAGTACCGAATCACCAGATGGGACGAAAGACACCGTTAGAAACACGTGGCCATGTAGCCATGATGGGAAATCTGGGTTATGAGCTTGATTTGACAAGTTTATCAGATGAGGAGAAAGCTGAGATCGCTAATCAGGTGAACTTGTATAAAGAATTGCGACCAGTAGTCCAGTTGGGAAATCAGTATAGGTTAATTAATCCCGATGCTGCATCCAATGAAGTAGCTGTACAATTTAACTATGGAAATCAAACGATTGTAACCTACGTCCGAGTCCTATCAGTTGTGGAAACAATGGAAACCACCTTGAAACTGAAAGACTTAGAGGTGGAAGGGCTTTATGAGCTGGAAGGGACAAACATTGTTTACTCGGGTGCAGAGCTCATGTATGCAGGTTTAACTGTTACCTTATCGCCAGGAGATTTTTTGAGTAGACAGTATAAATTCAAAAGACTATACTAAAAGCGTATAAATTTATTAAGGAGGCATTCCAATGAAATGGTATAAGAAAGCAGGTTTTCTTTTAGTAGCTGGGGTAAGTTTACTAGGTCTAGTGGCTTGTGGTCAGAGCAATCAACCAGCTGATGGTAAGGTAACGATTGAGTTTTTTAACCAGAAGACCGAGATGGCAGATACCTTGCAAAGGATAGTGGATGATTTTGAAAAGGAACACCCTAATATTGATGTGAAGCTGACTACAGTACCCGCAGCTGGAATTGTTCTGAAGACTCGGATTTTATCAGGAGATGTTCCAGATATTATTAATATCTATCCTCAAAATATGGATTTTCAGGAGTGGGCAAAAGCAGGTTATTTTGCAGATATGACAGGAAAATCCTATCTTGAGAACATCAAGAATGACTATGCCGAAAAGTATGCAATCAATAACAAGGTTTATAGTGTGCCTTTAACGGCTAACCTTTATGGAATTTATTACAATAAAACAAAGTTTAAAGAATTAGGACTTGAGGAACCGAAGACTTTTAAAGAGTTTCAAGAGATTGTTAAAAAGATAAAAGATAGTGGGCATTCTCCGTTTGCAGTTGCAGGCAATGAAGGCTGGACACTAAATGGTTACCACCAACTTTCTCTCATTACTCTTACAGGTAGTGGAGACGCGGCTAATAACTACCTTCGCTTTTCAAAACCAAACGCAATCTCTGCAGATGATGCTATTTTAAAAGCAGATGCAGAACGACTCGATTTATTAGCAGATAATGCTCAAGATGGTTGGCGTGGTGCCTCTTATAATGATGCGGTGGTAGCATTTTCGAGTGAAAAAGCCTTGATGATGCCACAAGGATCATGGGCATTAGCCGCAATTAATCAACAGGATCCAAAATTTGAGGTGGGGATGTTTGCCTTTCCTGGAGAAGAAGTAGGAAAAGAAGTCACTGTTGGTGCAGGGGATATGGCATTATCAACTTCAGCTACTACCAAACACCCTAAGGAAACCGAAGAATTTATCAGCTATATGACTAGTCCAAAAGCTATGCAGTCATACTATGATATAGATGGATCACCAGTTGCGGTGAAAGGTATACAGGAAAAAGAAGATTCAGCGCTTGCAGCTATTTCTAAACTGGCTTTTACGGACAAACATTATGTTTGGTTGGGCCAACGCTGGAACTCTGAAGAAGACTTTTTTAATCTAAGTGCAGGTTACCTGATGGATAAAAATCTGAAAAATATGGCAAACAATCTCAATGCTTTCTTTAATCCAATGAAGGCAGATTTGGACTAGAATAGGAGTTAAGATGATATGGCTATTCGAAAATTTTTAAATAAATACTGGGGTTGGACATTTTTGCTCATCCCGCTTGCTTTACAAGCTATCTTCTTTTACTTTCCAATGGTACAAGGTGCTTTCTATAGTTTGACTAACTGGACTGGATTGACCTATAATTATAAATTTGTTGGTTTAAATAACTACAAATTACTGATGATTGATGGGAAATTCTTCACAGCCATATCCTTTACTTTGATTTTAACTCTGGCATTGATTATTGGAGAGATTACGATTGGGATGGTTGTGGCACGAGCCTTAAATTCTAAGATGAAGGGGCGGACCTTCTTTAGAGCTTGGTTCTTTTTCCCGGCTGTTTTATCTGGTTTGACAGTTTCCTTGATTTTTAAACAATTCTTCAACTATGGGCTTCCAACGATTGGAAAAATTTTAGGAATTAGTTTTTTACAAGAGAGTCTATTAGGGACACCTGTCGGAGCGGTAGTAGCAACTATTTTTGTTCTTCTATGGCAAGGAGTAGCTATGCCAATCATTCTCTTTCTTGCTGGTCTTCAGAGTATTCCAACTGATATTTTAGAGGCAGCATCAATTGATGGTGCAACCAGTAAACAAACTTTTTGGAAGATTGAATTGCCCTATTTACTGCCAACGATCTCAATGGTTTTTATCTTGGCTCTTAAGTCTGGTTTGACAGCCTTTGACCAAATTTTTGCGTTGACGAGTGGTGGTCCAAATAATGCTACAACGTCTCTTGGACTTTTAGTCTACAACTATGCTTTCAAGAGTAATCAATATGGATATGCGAATGCAATTGCCTTGATTTTATTCTTAATTATTGGAATTGTTTCTCTGATCCAAATCAAGCTATCAAAGAAATTTGAAATCTAATAGAGGAGTCCTACACATGAAAAAAGAAGAAAAATTGAATCAGTTTTGGAAATATGTCCTCTTGATAGTCGGTGGTATTTTTATACTTGTTCCTTTGTTGGTAACGGTATTTAGTTCTTTCAAAACAACTAAGGATATCATGAATCATTTCTTTAGTTTGCCCAATCCTTTTACGTTGAGTAATTATGAACGATTGATTTCGGATGGAATTGGAGGCTATTTCTGGAATTCAGCAGTTATTACGGTGTTATCATTGATTGTAGTAGCTTTCTTTATACCAGCTGCAGCTTATTCCATTGCTCGAAATATGTCCAAGAAAAAAGCCTTTGCAATTATGTATTCGCTCCTGATCTTAGGGATATTTGTTCCATTTCAGGTGATTATGATTCCCATCACAGTTATGATGAGTAAACTCGGTCTAGCAAATATGTGGGGGCTAGTAATACTCTACCTAACTTATGCTATTCCACAGACTCTCTTCTTGTATGTTGGTTATATAAAAATCAGTGTACCAGATAGTTTGGATGAAGCTGCGGAAATTGATGGAGCTGATCGTTTTACAATTTATCGTCGAATCATTTTTCCAATGTTGAAGCCCATGCATGCGACAACTTTGATTATCAATGCTCTCTGGTTCTGGAATGACTTTATGTTGCCACTCTTGATTCTGAATAAGGATTCCAAGATGTGGACTTTGCCTCTCTTCCAATACAACTACCAAGGTCAGTACTTCAATGACTATGGCCCAAGTTTTGCATCTTATATTGTGGGAATTGTAACGATAACAATTGTCTACCTCATCTTCCAAAAACATATCATTTCAGGAATGAGTAACGGGGCAGTGAAGTAAGAAAGTGCTTATGGAATCTATAATTCCATACATAGAGGAACGGTTCAGCTTGTTGGCATTTCTATGTAGAAAACAAGAAAGTCGTATTTAGTTGATTGCAGTCTATATTAGTACTGAACAAAAATCTAAAAATATCTTTCATTTACGAAGCCAGGTCATATAAGACTTGGCTTTCATTAGAAAAAGGAGAACATCTATGTCCATTCAAAATAAAACTATGTTGATTACTTACTCAGATAGTCTTGGAAATAACCTTAAAGACTTGTATGAGAATTTGGAAGAACATTTTGGCGATGCTATTGGGGGAGTTCACCTTCTACCATTTTTCCCGTCAACAGGTGATCGCGGATTTGCACCAGTGGACTATGATGAAGTGGATCCAGCGTTTGGTGATTGGGAGGATGTTAAGCGTTTAGGTGAGAAATATTATCCTATGTTTGACTTTATGATTAACCATATTTCTCGTCAATCTAAATATTATAAGGACTATCAAGAAAAACATGAAGCTAGTGAATTTAAAGATCTCTTTTTAAACTGGGACAAGTTTTGGCCGGAAAACCGTCCGACACAAGCTGATGTAGATTTAATTTACAAGCGTAAGGATCGTGCACCAAAGCAAGAGATCGTTTTTGCAGACGGTTCAGTAGAACATTTGTGGAATACCTTTGGTGAGGAGCAGATTGATCTTGATGTGACCAAAGAAGTAACGATGAGCTTCATCCGTAAGACGATTCAACATCTAGCAAGTAACGGGTGTGATTTGATTCGCCTAGATGCTTTTGCTTATGCGGTGAAGAAATTGGATACCAATGATTTCTTTGTGGAACCAGATATTTGGGACTTATTGGATAAGGTCCGGGATATAGGAGCTGAATACGGTGCAGAGCTCTTACCTGAGATTCATGAACACTATTCGATTCAGTTTAAAATAGCGGATCATGATTACTATGTTTACGATTTTGCCCTTCCAATGGTGACCCTTTATACTCTTTACAGTTCCAGAATAGAGCGCTTAGCTAAGTGGTTAAAGATGAGCCCGATGAAGCAATTTACGACACTAGATACCCATGATGGGATTGGAGTGGTAGATGTCAAGGATATCCTGACCGATGAGGAAATTGACTATGCTTCAAATGAGCTCTATAAGGTTGGAGCGAATGTCAAACGTAAGTACTCTAGTGCAGAGTATAACAATCTAGATATCTACCAAATCAATTCAACCTACTATTCTGCACTTGGAGATGATGATGTCAAGTACTTCCTCGCTCGTTTGATTCAAGCTTTTGCGCCAGGCATTCCTCAGGTTTACTATGTGGGTCTATTAGCAGGAAAAAATGACTTGAAATTATTAGAAGAAACCAAAGAAGGTCGAAATATTAATCGTCATTACTATAGCAATGAGGAAATAGCAGAAGAAGTTCAACGTCCTGTGGTGAAGTCCCTTCTCAATCTATTTTCTTTCCGTAATCGGTCAGAGGCCTTTGACCTAGAAGGGACTATTGACATTGAAACACCAACAGCTCACAGCATTGTAATCAAACGTCAAAATAAAGACAAGTCCGTAACAGCAGTAGCAGAAATTGATTTGCAAAGTCAGACCTATCAAGTAGTGGAAAACGGTAGAAACATTCAGTTCTAGTGCCATATTAATGAAAGATTTTTTTTGTGGCGAAAACGTGTTCATTGTTCCCAAATGACGGAAAAAATGGTAGAATATAAAGATAGTTTAGCATTTATCTTCTGGAGAAATTCAGAACAGAAAGGATCCGTTTTGAAATCAATTGGATTACTGGATAAGATAAGAGGGCTTTCGAAAAAAGATTTCTTTTTGTATTTGATGATCATAAGTATCTTTTTACCTTTTTATTTGTTCTTAGCCCTCTTTGCTTTATATTTGATAGGTTTACTTGTTACTGGGGAAATGAAGGGAATTATCAAAGGATTGGCCAAACATCCTGTACTTCTCTTTTTTATTGCCTACAGTAGTATCATCTCTATCGTCGCCAAGAACTGGCTTGGATTGGTTGCATCTTTACTGATGTTTCTCTTCCTCATTTTCTTTAGCTTCTACCAGAAACGTCTGACACATGCTTTCTTTCGACTGATACTGCAGACAATCTTGTTTGGTAGTGTGCTCTCTGCGGCTTTTGCTACTTTGGAGCATTTCCAAATTGTAAAGAAATTTAACTATGCCTTTCTTTCGCCCAATATGCAGGTATGGCATCAGAATCGGGCAGAAGTGACCTTTTTTAATCCTAATTACTATGGAATTATTTGTTGTTTCTGTATCATGATTGCCTTCTATCTCTTTACAACGACCAAGTTGAATTGGTTGAAGGTATTCTGTGTGATTGCAGGCTTTGTTAATCTCTTTGGATTGAACTTTACTCAAAATCGAACTGCCTTTCCTGCTATTATCGCTGGAGCCATCATTTATCTCTTTACAACCATTAAAAACTGGAAGGCCTTTTGGCTTAGTATCGGGGTCTTTGCGATTGGCTTGAGTTTCCTTTTTTCTAGTGATTTGGGAGTTCGGATGGGGACTTTAGATTCCTCTATGGAAGAACGCATTTCTATCTGGGATGCTGGGATGGCCTTGTTTAAGCAAAATCCTTTTTGGGGGGAGGGGCCATTGACCTATATGCACTCTTATCCTCGGATAAATGCTCCTTATCATGAACATGCTCACAGCCTTTATATTGATACGATTCTGAGTTACGGAATTGTGGGAACCATTTTATTAGCTTTGTCTTCTGTTGCTCCTGTTCGTTTGATGATGGATATGAGTCAGGAGTCGGGGAAACGTCCAATTATCGGTCTTTATCTATCTTTCCTTACAGTGGTTGCTGTGCATGGAATCTTTGACTTGGCCCTTTTCTGGATTCAGTCAGGTTTCATTTTCTTGTTAGTTATGTGCAGTATTCCATTGGAGCGTCGAACCTTGGTATCAGACATGACGGATTAAGTTTATAAGATTGAAATCTTCTACCTTGAGTAGGAGATTTTTTACTGAGAAAAATTAGTTCTAAATCGAAATAGTTGACAATTGGAATAATAAGTATTATAATGTTTTTTATTCGTATCGATATAGAAATAAATTGGAGGTTTCATGAAATATTGTCATTTGGTAGCCCATCATATTCGTTTGTTGAATGGGCGGCTTTTTCAAAAGTTACTGAGACAAGACCCTGACTCTCTTTATCGGAGTGAGCAGGGAAAGATTTTAGCGGTTTTATGGAATAGTAAGACGGGCTGTGCAACTGCGACAGATATTGCGCTTGCGACTGGGCTTGCTAATAATACGTTGACGACTATGATAAAAAAGTTAGAGGAGCAAAATCTTATAACTGTCAGTCCGTGTGGAGAAGATAAGCGTAAGAAGTATTTAGTTTTAACAGAGTTGGGCAAGTCCCAGAAAGAAGTTGGGCAACGTGTCAGTCAGAGATTGGATACTATCTGTTACAAAGGATTTTCAGAGGAAGAAATTCGTCAGTTTGAAGGTTTTCAAGAAAGAATTTTGGCTAATCTGAAAGAGCAGGAAAATGAGGTTTAGAATGGGGTAAATTAGTTATTAAAAGTTTGGTAACTTGACAAACCGAGGAAAATTTTAAATTGAGGACAAAGAATGATTGAATACAAAAATGTAGCGCTACGCTACACAGAAAAAGATGTTTTGAGAGATGTCAATTTACGGATTGAGAATGGGGAGTTCATGGTTTTAGTTGGTCCATCTGGATCTGGTAAGACAACCATGATCAAGATGATTAACCGTCTTTTGGAACCAACTGATGGAAATATTTATATGGATGGCAAGCGCATCAAAGACTATGACGAGCGGGAACTTCGTCTTTCTACTGGTTATGTTTTACAGGCCATTGCTCTGTTTCCCAATTTAACGGTTGCAGAAAATATTGCTCTCATTCCTGAGATGAAGGGGTGGAGTAAGGAAGAAATAGCGACGAAAACAGAAGAGCTTTTGGCTAAGGTTGGTTTACCAGTAGCTGAGTATGGGCATCGACTTCCGAGTGAATTATCTGGTGGAGAACAGCAACGGGTCGGCATTGTCCGTGCTATGATTGGTCAGCCTAAGATTCTCCTCATGGATGAACCCTTTTCGGCTTTGGATGCTATTTCGAGAAAACAGTTGCAGGTTCTGACGAAAGAATTGCATAAAGAGTTTGGGATGACAACGATTTTTGTGACCCATGATACGGATGAAGCTTTGAAATTAGGTGATCGTATTGCTGTTTTGCAGGATGGAGAGATTTGTCAGGT
Organism: Streptococcus mitis; assembly: GCF_023110375.1. Lineage (GTDB taxonomy): Bacteria > Bacillota > Bacilli > Lactobacillales > Streptococcaceae > Streptococcus > Streptococcus mitis_CI. The sequence goes on from NZ_JALDVV010000006.1 coordinate 13,135, forward strand.
GGCGAATCCCGAGACGATTTTAAAAGCGCCTGCAACAGACTTTGTAGCAGACTTGTTTGGAGGTAGTGTTCATGGCTAATTTGATATCCACTTTTCAGGATCGTTTTGGTGATTGGGTAACAGCTCTATCTCAACATTTGCAGTTGTCACTTTTGACCTTGTTACTAGCTATTTTTATTGCAGTCCCCTTAGCGGTATTTCTTCGTTATCATGAAAAGATGGCGGACTGGGTCTTGCAGATTGCAGGGATTTTCCAGACCATCCCGTCTCTTGCCTTGTTGGGGCTCTTCATCCCCTTGATGGGAATTGGAACCTTACCGGCCTTGACAGCTCTAGTGATTTATGCGATTTTCCCGATTTTACAAAATACCATCACTGGGCTGAAGGGAATTGATCCGAGTCTGCAGGAGGCTGGGATTGCCTTTGGGATGACCAGATGGGAGCGTCTCAAGAAATTCGAAATTCCACTTGCCATGCCTGTTATGATGTCTGGGATTCGGACGGCAGCGGTCTTGATTATCGGTACGGCAACCTTGGCAGCCTTGATTGGGGCAGGCGGACTGGGTTCCTTTATCCTTTTGGGGATTGACCGTAATAATACCAGTCTGATTTTGATTGGGGCCCTTTCTTCAGCAGTGCTTGCCATTGCCTTTAACTTCCTACTAAAAGTGATGGAAAAAGCAAAATTGCGGACGATTTTCTCTGGTTTTGCCTTGGTGACCTTATTGCTCGGTCTGTCTTATAGTCCAGCTCTATTAGCTCAAAAAGAGAAAGAAAACTTGGTGATTGCTGGGAAATTGGGACCGGAACCAGAAATTTTGGCCAATATGTATAAACTCCTCATTGAAGAAAATACCAGTATGACTGCGACTGTTAAACCGAATTTTGGGAAAACAAGCTTCCTCTATGAAGCTCTGAAAAAAGGGGATATTGACATCTATCCTGAATTTACGGGTACGGTGACTGAAAGTTTGCTTCAACCAGCACCTAAAGTGGGGCATGAGCCAGATCAGGTTTATCAAGTGGCGCGTGATGGCATTGCCAAACAGGATCATCTTGCCTATCTCAAACCCATGTCTTATCAAAATACCTACGCTGTAGCTGTTCCGAAAAAGATTGCTCAAGAATATGGCTTGAAGACCATTTCGGACTTGAAAAAAGTGGAAGGGCAGCTGAAGGCAGGTTTTACACTCGAATTTAATGACCGTGAAGATGGCAATAAGGGCTTGCAATCAATGTATGGTCTCAATCTCAATGTAGCGACCATGGAGCCAGCCCTTCGCTACCAGGCAATTCAGTCAGGCGATATTCAAATCACAGATGCATATTCGACAGATGCAGAATTGGCGCGTTATGATTTACAGGTCTTGGAAGATGACAAGCAACTCTTCCCACCTTATCAAGGGGCTCCACTGATGAAAGAAGCTCTTCTCAAGAAACATCCTGAGTTGGAGACAGTTCTCAATAAATTGGCTGGTAAAATTACTGAAAGCCAGATGAGCCAGCTCAACTACCAAGTCGGTGTTGAAGGCAAGTCAGCAGAACAAGTAGCCAAGGAGTTTCTACAAGAACAAGGTTTGTTGAAGAAATAGCTTGAAAAGCTAAACTCAACTTTGTTAAACGACCATATAGAAAACTGCTCAGACAATGTTGTCTGGGCTTTTTTGATTATTGAAAAGATAAAAAACTCAGTAGCCTAGAAATAAGGCAACCGAGCTTTAATCTGTATTCAATTTTTAGGAATGAGAAGGTCTAGATAAAACTGCACAACTTCTTGGTCTGTAAAGTCTTGTCCTTTTTTGAGCCACCAGGTCAATGTCTCGATAAAGTTGGACACGACTAAGTGTTGGAGGTAAGAAGCAGGCAGACTTGGGTGTGCTTCTTTAAACTCATCAGTTAGCATGGGATAGACGTGGTGCTCCAGCTCTCTCCGGAGTTGACGGAGGAAGTAGTCATTCTTGGAGAATAGTAAACTGGTGATATGGTCTTGGTTTTTCTGAAAATGGAGAAAGAGGTGGGCGAGGTAGTCCTCAGTTGAAATGGGTTGCTCTCTTTCAAAGAGATGATGGAAGAGGTGGCGGCAAAGCGCGTCCAGAAGTAGTTCCTTACTCTCATAGTGACAGTAAAAGGTGGATCGTCCCACATCTGCGAGATCAATGATATCCTGAACTGTAGTGGCTTCGTAACCCTTATCGTTTAAAAGTTGTAGAAAAGCTTGATAGATGGCTTTTTTTGTTTTGCTGATACGGCGGTCAATGGTAGTCATATGGACACTTGAGGCAAATTGTTCAGAAATGAATAAAGCTGACGTTTTGCTTCTATCCTTTCTTTGAGTTTTAGTGGATAATGATAATGAACAATGTATTCATAAATCTATTATAACAAAGGAATGAGAAAGATGAAGACAAAATATACTGTTTGGGTAGCTTTTTTCTTAAATTTAAGCTATGCTATTGTTGAGTTTATCGCAGGAGGAATATTTGGTTCGAGTGCCGTTCTCGCTGATTCTGTTCATGACTTGGGAGATGCTATAGCCATTGGCATATCGGCCTTTTTGGAAACAATCTCAAATCGAGAAGAAGATAGGAAGTACACCTTGGGTTACAAGCGATTTAGTCTTTTAGGGGCCCTAGTGACTGCTGTGATTCTTATCACAGGATCCATTCTAGTGATCTTGGAAAATATAACTAAACTTTTGAATCCACAGCCCGTTAATGACGAAGGCGTCCTCTGGCTAGGAATCATTGCAGTCAGTATCAATGTGCTAGCTAGTCTAGTAGTTCGTAAGGGAAAGACAAAGAACGAGTCAATTCTGAGCCTGCACTTTTTGGAAGATACTCTAGGTTGGTTGGCTGTCATTCTAATGGCGATTATCCTCCGATTTACAGATTGGTATATCCTTGATCCGCTCTTATCGCTTGTCATTTCCATCTTCATTCTAACAAAAGCTATTCCTCGATTTTGGAGCGCACTCAAGATTTTCCTGGATGCTGTGCCAGAAGGACTAGAGACAGGTGATTTGGAGAAGGATTTGGAGGCTCTGACCAATGTCAAAAGTGTCAATCAACTTAGCATTTGGTCCATGGATGGTCTAGAAAATAATGCTATTATCCATATCTGTTTAGAGGATTGGGAGGAGATGACGGAAACAAAGAATCAAGTACGTCAGCTCTTAGAAGAAAGAGGTGTGCAGAATATTACTATCGAAGTGGACACCAGTCAAAGCAATCATGCGCAACATAAGCGAAAGGTAACAGCCTTAGGGCAATCCCATGGGCATCAACACTAGAAAAAGCGGCTGAGACAAAACTCAATTTCAAGAGAAAATGAAGTAAATCTTCATACAAAAAAACGTATAGTATCAAGGGTTTTCAATGTCTGATACTATGCGCTTTTTGCTTTTAAAGACTTTTTTTCCAGTTTCTTTGGTATCATATTTGAAAGACGCTTTCCCCAACCTCTTTCTTTGATTGATGAAAAGGTATGCTAATAAGAGAACTGATAATGATAAAAAATTTTTCGATTAGACGCAAAATGCTTGACTTGGAGTCAACTCAAAATTATATAATAAGATAAGTGAGTTAGAATAGCTTAAATTCAGTGAATGAGAGGAGGTTAGTGTATGAATATTAAATCTGCTAGTGACTTGTTGGGAATTTCAGCGGATACGATTCGGTACTATGAACGGGTTGGTCTTGTGCCACCGATTACTCGAACTGCAACTGGAATTCGTGATTTTCAAGATCATGATATTGAAGCTCTGGAATCTATTAAGTGTTTTCGTTCGGCAGGTGTCTCTGTGGACAGTTTAGTTGACTATATGTTGCTCTACCAAAAGGGGGATGAAACGAGAGAGGAAAGACTTGGTATTTTAGAAGAGGAAAAGAAAAAATTAGAGGAGCGCTTGTCTCAGTTACAGACGGCTTTAAATCGCTTAAATACCAAAATTAGACTTTATAAGGAAGGGAAATTTTAAATGAAATCAGCAGTATATACAAAGGCAGGTCAGGTTGGTCTTGCTAGCATTGAACGTCCGCAAATTATAGACGCAGATGATGTGATTATTCGTGTGGTTCGTGCGTGCGTTTGTGGTTCAGATTTATGGAGGTACCGTAATCCAGAAACGAAAGCTGGACACAAAAATAGTGGACACGAAGCGATTGGGATTGTCGAAGAAGCTGGGGAAGCCATTACGACGGTGAAACCAGGTGATTTTGTCATTGTCCCTTTTACTCATGGATGTGGTGAGTGTGATGCCTGTCTTGCTGGCTTTGACGGTTCTTGCGACAATCATATTGGTAATAACTTGGGAGGCGATTTTCAGGCGGAATATATTCGTTTCCACTATGCAAACTGGGCGCTGGTTAAAATCCCAGGACAACCTTCAGATTATAGCGAAGGCATGCTTAAGTCTCTATTAACTCTTGCTGATGTCATGCCGACAGGCTATCATGCGGCGCGTGTTGCTAATGTTCAAAAAGGGGATAAGGTTGTGGTCATTGGTGACGGGGCTGTTGGGCAATGTGCTGTTATCGCCGCTAAAATGCGTGGTGCATCACAAATTATCCTTATGAGCCGTCATGAAGACCGCCAAAAGATGGCTCTGGAGTCGGGTGCGACAGCTATTGTAGCTGAGCGAGGTCAAGAAGGTATTGCCAGGGTGCGTGAAATTCTCGGTGGCGGAGCGGACGCAGCACTTGAATGTGTTGGTACGGAGGCTGCTGTAGAACAGGCGCTAGGTGTTCTTCATAATGGAGGTCGTTTGGGATTTGTAGGAGTCCCACACTATAATAATCGTGCTCTTGGTTCGACATTTATGCAAAATATCTCTGTAGCAGGTGGGGCAGCTTCTGCGACAACATACGATAAGCAATTTTTACTAAAAGCCGTCCTTGATGGTGATATCAATCCAGGTCGCGTCTTTACTTCAAGTTATAAACTGGAAGATATTGATCAAGCCTACAAAGATATGGATGAACGTAAGACCATTAAGTCTATGATTGTGATGAACTAAAAAAGAAAATCCTAATGGAGATTTGAGACTCTCTATTAGGATTTTTTGTCATGTTTAATTTGTGGAGTTATGGCAGAGTACTCTCTCTCAATGTCAGTCTGGTTCCCAGCATAGTCAGGCTAGGAATTTTGCGACCGTGGAGGACTTCCTTGTTAAGAATATCCATACCTGCTCGGCCCATTTCTTCGGTATAGACGGTGATGCTGGAGAGGGGAGGATAGACTTGCTTGGTCAGACTAGTGTCGTTAAAAGAAATGAGGCTGACGCGATCTGGCAGGCTGATTCCAGTTTCTTGGAGGGCACGGAGGGCGCCGATAGCTAAGCTATCGCTGGCTGCGAAAAAGGCTGGTGGGAGTTGGTCTCCCAAGTTCTGAATGGCCTCCTTCATCAAGTCATAGCCAGACTGGGCAGTAAAGCTTCCTTGAAAGATCAGTTCATCATGATAGATTCCTTTTGTTTGACTGTAGTTCTTAAAATTTTCCAGACGCTTGTCCTCAATGATTTCTTCTTGGTCGGTTGTTTCCTCAAGTCCTGTTAGAATTCCGATACGGTCCATTCCTTGGCTGAGAAAATAATCGACAACCTGTTTCATGGCAGTGTAAAAATCCGTGATAATGCAGGTGTGTCCCAGTGAAAGAGTATCGCTGTCTAGAAATACAAGAGGTTTTTGGTATTCTTCAAAGGCAGAAATCTGAGCTCGACTAAATTTTCCGATGCAGAGAATCCCAATCACTTCTTCGCTTAGGGTAAAAGGATGGTCATTAAAATAGCGCAAGATATCGTAGTCCAACTCTTGGGCTCTTTTTTCTATGCCTAGGCGAATCTGGTAGTAGTAGAGGTCGTCCAGCTCCCCTTGTTCACTGACCCATTGGATAATGGCAATCTTTTGCTTGGGTTTGTGGGACTCGCCTGTCTTGAGGTGCTTGGTGTAGCCCAGCTCTTCAGCAACAGTTAAAATACGGTGTCTGGTTTCTTCTGTAACAGATAGACTCTGGTCGCGATTGAGGACACGGGATACGGTCGCGATAGAGACAGAGGCTAGCTGTGCAATGTCTTTTAAGGTAGCCATAAATCCTCCTTGATTAGATTAGTATATCATATTTTTCTGCTTTTTACCGATAGTTTAGTAAAATTTTAGTAAAAAGGATTGACCTTGGAAAATCCCTTGGATACAATAGAAGAAAACGATTACACGTTAAGGTGACTTAACGGACAGTAAAAGGAGAAATCATATGACACAACATCTTACTGCTGAAACTCTTCGCAAAGACTTTCTTGCTGTTTTTGGTCAAGAAGCAGACCAAACTTTCTTTTCACCAGGTCGTATCAATTTGATTGGTGAACACACGGACTACAACGGTGGGCACGTTTTTCCAGCTGCTATTTCCTTGGGAACTTACGGTGCAGCTCGTAAGCGTGACGACCAAGTTTTACGTTTCTACTCAGCTAATTTTGAGGACAAGGGCATTATCGAAGTGCCTCTCGCTGACCTCAAGTTTGAAAAAGAGCACAATTGGACCAATTATCCAAAAGGGGTTCTTCATTTCTTGCAAGAAGCTGGTCATGTGATTGACAAAGGTTTTGATTTCTTTGTTTATGGGAATATCCCAAATGGTGCTGGTTTGTCTTCTTCAGCATCCCTTGAACTTTTGACAGGAGTCGTGGCAGAGCATCTCTTTGATTTAAAATTAGAGCGTCTCGATTTGGTTAAAATTGGAAAACAAACAGAAAACAACTTTATCGGAGTCAACTCTGGCATTATGGACCAGTTTGCTATCGGTATGGGAGCTGACCAACGTGCTATTTACCTAGATACCAACACCTTAGAGTATGATTTGGTACCACTTGATTTGAAAGACAATGTCGTTGTTATCATGAACACCAATAAACGCCGTGAATTGGCGGATTCTAAATATAATGAACGCCGTGCTGAGTGTGAAAAAGCAGTAGAAGAACTACAAGTGGCTTTGGACATTCAAACCTTGGGTGAATTGGACGAATGGGCCTTTGACCAATATAGCTATCTGATTAAAGATGAAAATCGTTTGAAACGTGCTCGTCACGCTGTTCTTGAAAACCAACGTACCCTCAAAGCTCAAGCAGCCCTTCAGGCAGGTGATTTGGAAATATTTGGTCGCTTGATGAATGCGTCACACGTTTCGCTGGAGCATGATTATGAAGTAACTGGTTTGGAATTGGATACTCTTGTTCATACAGCTTGGGCACAAGAAGGAGTTCTCGGTGCTCGTATGACAGGGGCAGGTTTTGGTGGATGTGCCATTGCCTTGGTTCAAAAAGATACTGTTGAGGCTTTTAAGGAAGCTGTAGGCAAACACTACGAGGAAGTAGTTGGCTACGCTCCAAGCTTCTATATCGCTGAAGTTGCAGGTGGCACTCGCGTTTTAGACTAGGAGAGAAGTAAATGGACGCTGTAATATTTGATTTAGATGGCTTATTAGCTGATACTGAGATCATTTCTCTAAAAGTTTATCAAGAATTGCTTAAAGATTTTGGAATTCCTTTCACAGAAGAAACATATTCTAGAGAATACAGTGCACATAGGGAAGAGGAGAATGTTCAACGATTTTTAGATACCTATGATTTACCTTGGAACTTTGACCAAACCTTGGAAAAAGTTTATGAACTGGAAGTTCGAATATTAGCCAAAGGTGTAAATTTAAAAAAAGGTGCTAAAAAGTTGCTTGCTTTTTTGCAAAGAGAAGGTATTCCAATCGCTCTAGCAACTTCAAGTGTTGAATCTAGAGCTAGAATGATTTTGGATAGTAATGGTATACTGTCCCTATTTGACCATCTAGTTTTTGCAAAAGATGTAAAGCGAAGCAAACCTTACCCTGATATGTTTTTAAAGGCCTGTAGTGATTTGAATGTTTTACCAGAGAATTGCTTAGTATTAGAGGATAGTGAAGCAGGTATTGAAGCAGCCTATAGAGCTGGGATACCAGTTATTTGTATTCCAGACTTGAAAATGCCAGCACAGTCTTTCTTAAATAAAACAGAACAAGTTTTTCAGGATTTAGATGCTGTCAGAGACTATTTAGAAAGTAAGAAGGAGAATCAATGAGTCAGGGAGTTCTAGATGCATTTATCACGGAAGTCATTGCTAAAAGTTCATTTGAGGAAATGGATCGAATCTACTTGACCAATCGTGTCTTGGCACGAGTGGGAGATGGTGTTTTGGAAGTTGAGACGAATCTGGATAAATTGATTGACCTCAAGGACCAGCTGGTTGAGGAGGCGGTTCGATTAGAGACGATTGAGGATAGTCAGACTGCGCGTGAAATCCTCGGTGCTGAACTGATGAATTTGGTGACCCCTTGTCCGAGTCAGGTTAATCGTGACTTCTGGGGAACTTACGCCCAATCTCCTGAGCAGGCGATAGCGGATTTTTACCAACTCAGCCAGAAAAATGACTACATCAAGCTCAAGGCCATTGCTAAAAACATTGCTTATCGTGTTCCATCGGACTATGGAGACCTTGAGATTACCATCAATCTCTCTAAGCCTGAAAAGGATCCGAAAGAGATTGCGGCGGCTAAGTTGGTGCAAGCTAGCCATTATCCCCAGTGTCAGCTTTGTATAGAGAACGAAGGCTACCATGGTCGGGTTAACCACCCAGCTCGCAGCAACCACCGTATTATCCGTTTTGAAATGGCGGGTCAGGAATGGGGCTTCCAGTATTCGCCCTATGCTTATTTTAATGAGCACTGTATTTTCTTAGACGGCCAGCACCGCCCCATGGTCATTAGTCGTCTGAGTTTTGAGCGTCTGCTGGCTATCGTAGAGCAGTTTCCGGGCTATTTTGCGGGTTCAAATGCGGACTTACCGATTGTGGGGGGCTCTATTCTAACTCATGACCACTATCAGGGAGGCCGTCACATATTCCCTATGGAATTGGCTCCCTTGCAAAAGACTTTCTCTTTTGCTGGTTTTGAACAGGTCAAGGCTGGGATTGTCAAGTGGCCTATGTCAGTCCTACGTTTGACTTCGGATTCCAAAGAGGAATTGATCAACTTAGCTGACAAGATTTTGCGAGAATGGCGTCAGTATTCAGATCCAAGTGTGCAAGTCTTGGCAGAAAGTAATGGCACACCACACCATACCATCACACCGATTGCCCGTAAACGCGATGGACAGTTTGAGTTGGACTTGGTCTTGCGGGACAATCAGACATCGCCAGAGCATCCTGATGGAATTTATCATCCCCACAAGAATGTCCAACATATCAAGAAGGAAAATATCGGCTTGATTGAGGTCATGGGCTTGGCTATTTTGCCACCACGCCTGAAAGAAGAAGTGGAGCAAGTCGCTAGCTATCTCGTGGGAGAAGGGGATACAGTTGCCTCTTATCATCAGGAATGGGCAGACCAGCTCAAAGCCCAACATCCGGACCTAGCAGATAAAGAAAAAGCCCTTGAAATCGTCAAGGACTCTGTGGGTACTATCTTTGCGCGTGTACTTGAGGATGCAGGAGTCTATAAGCAGACAGAACAAGGACAGGCAGCCTTTATGCGCTTTGTGGAGCAGGTCGGAATTTTGCCAGACTAGGAGCTTTCTCCTTGCACAGTCCTATAAAAAGTAGTATCATAGTGTCGTTTGAAATATCAGGAGGAAACGATGAAAGATTTTCATTTTGACGCTATATCTGCCTTTGAAAATTACGAAATAGAACAAATGAGAGATGGTCACGTTGTGGTGACGACCAAAGTAGTGGACTCGTCGCTAAACTACTATGGCAATGCCCATGGTGGCTATCTCTTCACCCTTTGTGACCAGATTAGTGGTTTGGTGGTTATCTCGCTGGGACTTGATGGGGTGACACTTCAATCCTCTATCAACTACCTCAAGGCAGGAAAACTTGACGACGTGTTGACCATTAAAGGAGAATGCGTCCATCAAGGTCGCACAACCTGTGTGGTGGATGTGGATATCACCAATCAAGAGGGCAGAAATGTCTGTAAAGCAACCTTTACCATGTTTGTCACAGGCCAGAGGTCAGAAGAAAGACAGGTAAGGATATAGATAAACAAAAAAGAGGCTCACACCTCTTTTTCTTATTTCTTTTTATGATTTAATACTGCATTGAGGACAATGGCGAGTAGACTGGCTACGACGATTCCGTTTGAGAAGAACATTTGGAAGGCTGTCGGCATGCTGATGAAGAGATTACTGTTATTTAGACCGACACCTGCAGCGATTGAGACTGCTGCGATAAGGAAGTTATGTTCATTGTTAGCAAAGTCAACACGAGCGAGGATTTGCATCCCTTGAATCGATACAAAACCAAACATCACCAGCATGGCACCACCGAGGACAGGGCTTGGAATGATTTGGGCAAGGGCACCAAACTTAGGAAGGAGTCCAAGGAGAACCAGGAAACCAGCTGCGTAGTAGATTGGCAGGCGAGTCTTGATACCTGATAATTTAACCAAACCAACGTTTTGTGAAAATCCTGTGTAAGGGAAGGTGTTAAAGATTCCTCCGAGAAGTACGGCCAAGCCTTCTGCGCGGTAACCGTTGCGAAGGCGTGTGCTGTCGATTGGGTCTTTCGTGATATCAGACAAGGCTAGGTAAACACCAGTCGACTCAACCATAGACACCGTTGCGATGATACACATCATGACAATAGATGAGATTTCAAAGGTTGGCATCCCAAAGTAGAGTGGAGTTGGAACATGGACAAGTGGTGCTGCCGCAACAGGAGAGAAATCAACCAAGCCCATGCTGGCAGCAATGGCAGTTCCAACAACCAAACCAATCAAAATAGAGATAGACTTGATAAATCCTTTGGTAAAGATGTTGATCAAGAGGATAATCAGAACAGTGATAGCTGCAAGCAAGAGACTTTGACCAGTTGGTTCTGGAACGTTATTTCCCATATTTCCAATAGCAACAGGAATCAAGGTTAAACCAATCGTGGTAATAACAGATCCTGTTACGATAGATGGGAAGAGATTGGCCACTTTTGAGAAGATGCCTGAAACAAGAACCACGTAAATCCCTGATGCGATAAGGGCACCAAACATAGCACCACTACCATGGCTTTGCCCAATCATAATCAAGGGAGCTACCGACTGGAAGGCAACTCCAAGAACGACTGGAAGTCCAATCCCAAAGTATTTGTTGAGTTGGAGTTGGAGGAAGGTTGCCACACCACACATGAAGATATCTGTGGAAATCAGGTAGGTCAACTGCTCAGTCGAATAGCCAAGGGCTGTCGCAATCATGATAGGAACCAGAATGGACCCTGAGTACATGGCTAGTAAGTGTTGCAAGCCAAGAACGGCTGCTTGCGAATGTTTTTCTTGAGTTTGCATTAGAGATCTGCCTCCTTAAAAATAACTTGACCATTTTCAAAACGATCCAAACGAGCGAGTGATAGGACAGGATAGCCTGCTTTTTCAAGCAAATCACGGCCATCTTGGAAAGATTTTTCAATCACAATACCGATAGCTTCGACTGTTGCTCCAGCCTGTTCGATGATTTGAATCAAGCCTTTGGCAGCTTGGCCATTAGCAAGAAAATCGTCAATAATCAAGACCTTGTCCTCTGGTGAGAGAAATTTGCCAGCGATAGAAACGGTGCTGGTTACCTGCTTGGTAAAGGAGTAAACTTCGGCAGTTAAGATTCCTTCGTTCATAGTGATGTTCTTAGCTTTTTTGGCGAAAATCATGGGAACGTTTAAGGATTCCGCTGTAAAAATGGCTGGGGCAATACCTGACGCTTCAATGGTTACGACCTTGGTAATGCCAGCAGAAGCAAATTTTTCCGCAAAAACCTTACCAATCTCTCTCATCAAGCTAAAGTCAACTTGGTGGGTTAAAAAGGAATCCACCTTGAGGATGTTGTCACCCAAGATATGCCCATCCTTGAGGATGCGCTCTTCTAATAATTTCATAAGACCTCCTAAAGTCTAAAAGCCAGTTTACTTGTTGGTTAAATGTTTCTATGGTGATCCAGTTTGCTAGTACTATATATTTGATAAAACTAGTACGAGCGAAGCGAGTCTTATCAAATATTTCCTGTTGTAGTGGTATCATAGACAATAAGTTTGTTATTGTCTATGACGGAATTTTTGAGACTTTTGGCTCAAAAATTAGGGATGAAATTCCGAAGGAAGTTGCTCCCGTCCGCACTAATTAAGGGAAATATTAAAAATATTCAAAAAGGACCTACTTAATCTCTAAGTAAGTCCCCAAAATAGGCATGGCAAAAACGACCATACCTCACTTCTGACTTACTTATTGTTAGGTGTTCCGGCACCTTGTAGAAACGTCGTGCCAATTCACGACATAAACAAGTAAAATGATATTCAATTTTAAATAGGCTTGAGCCAATGTTTTTATTTTACACTAAATAACTTTAGAAATCAAATATTTTGTTAGTGTTTTGGTTTAAAAAACGAACAAATATAATAAAAATGGGCAAAAATTAACTTATTGGCTAACATTTAGAAGGTTTTTTCCATCATAAAAGGCATATTATCAAGTTTTTAAACACTTGACAATATGCCTTTTTAACTTTAAAGACTTTTTCCAAATCTTTATTATTCTACTCGCTAAATCTTAAAAAATAGCCATCTGGATCCAAAACTGCAAACTCATGAGGATAGATATAGTAATCTCCAACACGAAACTTTCTTTTGGTTAAGGGACGATGGATAGGATAGTCAGCTTCTAGCAGTTTTTGGTGGAGTTGAGGGACATCTTCAATACCAAAGGAAATATTGACACCGCGCCCGAAAGGATAGGTTAGTTGGGCTAATTCTTCTGTGCTGCCTTCTTCTAGCATAAGTTGGCAGTCTTCAAGCGAGAGGAAGAGAAATTTCTCCTCTGGACGCTCGTATTCGACAGAAAATCCCAGCAAGTCGCAGTAGAAGTGGCGTGACTTTTCGAGGTCAGATACTACAAATTCAGGAATGACAGCTTGATAGTCCATTAGCTTTCTCCTTAGAGCTCAATCTCCATGACAATGGGTGTATGGTCTTGGCGAGCACCTGAGTCAATCATATCAGACTTGGTCACCTTGTCAGCGATGCGGTTACTTGTGAGCCAGTAGTCGATTCTCCAGCCTGTATTGTTGATTTTAGAAGTTTTGCTACGTTGTGCCCACCAAGTGTAACGTTCTGGGACATCGCCGTGAACATGACGGAAGGTATCAGTAAATCCAGTTGCCAAAAGGTTGGTAAATCCAGCACGTTCCTCGTCGGTAAATCCTGGTGAACGGCGGTTGCTAGCAGGATTTGCAAGGTCGATCTCATTGTGGGCTACGTTGTAGTCACCAGTCGCAAGGACTGGTTTTTCTTTGTCTAGTTGAGCCAAGTATTCAGCATATTTGACATCCCAGACTTGACGTTCTTCCAAGCGTTTGAGGCCGTCGCCAGCGTTTGGAGTGTAAACTTGGGTAACGAAAAATTTATCAAATTCTAGAGTGATGATACGACCTTCCAAGTCCATGGTAGAAGGGGCACCGATTTCTGGGAAGCTGATAGTGGGTGTGAGTTCTTTCTTATAGAGGAACATAGTACCAGCATAGCCTTTGCGGGCAGGCTCTTGAGAAGAGCGCCACGTGTTTTCGTAGTCTGGGAAGAGTTCTTCTAAAATTTCCAAATGTTTTTTAGTAGGACCCTTGGCAGAAAGTTTGGTTTCTTGGATAGCGATGATATCAGCATTTTCAGCGACCAAGGTTTGTAGGACTTCTTGGGACAATTTGGCGCGAGCTGAGTCACTAGTTAGGGCAGCATTGAGGGAATCAATATTCCATGAGATGAGTTTCATAAAGTTACCTTTTTCATTCAGATTATAGATTTTATTATACCAAAAAAAGGTCTATTTCCCCAACGTATGGTTTGAAAAATCACCCTCTTTCGTTTATAATGAAGAATGATTTTATGAAAGGGAGTGAAAATAAATGAAATTTTACTCATATGACTATGTACTTAGCCAAATCAGTCAACAAAATGGAATCATGATTGGCTTTGGGATTGTGCTCCTAGCTATCACAGGATTTTTTGCTTTTAAGGCTTATCGTGATAAAAAGGGGACTAAGTTTCGGGAATTGGTTATGATTTTGGCCTTGACTTTGGTGGCCATGCTTTTGGTGACAATTTCAAAATACCAGACCAATCAAGCCTCTAACAATCAATTTCAAACCTCCCTTCATTTCATAGAGGTTGTTTCCAAAGACTTGGGAGTGGATAAATCAGAAGTTTATGTCAATACTTCTGCAGCCACTGATGGAGCACTTATCAAGGTAGGTTCAAATTTCTATCGTGCCATGAACGGGAGCCAACCAGACAAGTATCTTTTAGAGAAATTAGAATTGCATCAAACAGACGCTATTGAATTGGTGGAGGTAAACAAATGACACTCAATTATATGGAAATTTTAATCAAACTGGCCTTGGGGCTCTTCTCGCTAGTTTTCGTGATCAATGTGACAGGAAAAGGAAACCTAGCGCCTAACTCTGCGACAGACCAAATTAAGAACTATGTTCTTGGTGGTATCATCGGTGGGGTGATTTACAATAGTTCAATTAGTATTCTGCAATACGCAGTGATTTTGATGATGTGGACGATTTTGGTCTTGACCCTCAAATGGCTCAACAATAATGTTCGTTTTGTCAAACGCTTGATTGATGGGAAACCAACTCTCCTCATCAAAAATGGGCAGATCGACCCAGAAGCCTGTCGTTCAGTTGGCTTGTCTGCGTCGGATGTTGCTCTCAAACTTCGTAGCCAAGGGATTTTCCAGATGAAGCAAGTTAAACGAGCTGTGCAAGAGCAAAATGGCCAACTCATCGTGGTCCAAATGGGAGATGAAAATCCTAAGTATCCAGTTGTGACTGACGGTGTGATCCAAGTCGATGTTTTGGAATCGATTGGCCGTAGCGAAGAGTGGCTGCTTGATAACCTAAGCAAACAAGGGCATGACAATGTAGCCAATATCTTTATCGCTGAGTATGACAAGGGTGTCGTCTCAGTCGTAACTTATGAATAAGAAAAACCTGGGGTCTTGTACTCTTCGAAAATCTCTTCAAACTGCGTCAACGTCGCCTTGCCGTATGTAGGTTACTGACTTCGTCAGTTCTATCTACAACCTCAAAGCAGTGCTTTGAGCAACCTGCGGCTAGTTTCCTAGTTTGCTCTTTGATTTTCATTGAGTCTTGGCCTCAGGTTTCCATTTGCAATCAGAAAGGGATTTTATGTCCATTATTCAAAAACTCTGGTGGTTTTTCAAGTTAGAAAAACGCCGTTATCTAGTCGGGATTGTGGCCTTGATCTTGGTTTCCGTCCTCAATCTCATTCCACCTATGGTCATGGGGCGGGTCATTGATGCCATCACATCGGGGCAATTAACCCAGCAGGACCTCCTTCTTGACCTATTTTACTTGCTCCTTGCAGCCTTTGGGATGTATTATCTGCGCTATGTTTGGCGTATGTATATCCTCGGAACCTCCTACCGTTTGGGGCAGATTATGCGGTCTCGCTTATTTGAGCATTTCACAAAAATGTCTCCAGCCTTTTATCAGACCTATCGAACGGGAGACCTGATGGCACACGCTACAAATGATATCAATGCCTTAACCCGTCTGGCAGGCGGCGGTGTTATGTCTGCGGTGGATGCCTCCATCACAGCTTTAGTGACCTTGCTAACCATGCTTTTTAGCATCTCATGGCAAATGACCTTAGTTGCCATTTTGCCCCTGCCTTTCATGGCTTATGCGACCAGTCGTCTAGGGAGAAAGACCCACAAGGCCTTTGGCGAATCCCAAGCTGCCTTTTCCGAACTCAATAACAAGGTACAGGAGTCTGTATCAGGTATTAAAGTGACCAAGTCTTTCGGTTACCAGGCGGACGAGTTGAAGTCCTTTCAGGCAGTCAATGAATTGACCTTCCAAAAGAACCTCCAAACCATGAAATACGATAGTCTCTTTGACCCCATGGTTCTTTTATTTGTTGGTTCCTCCTATGTTTTAACGCTCTTGGTCGGCTCCTTGATGGTTCAGAAAGGGCAGATTACAGTTGGGAATCTAGTTACCTTTATCAGCTATTTGGATATGCTGGTCTGGCCTCTTATGGCCATTGGCTTCCTCTTTAATATCACTCAGCGAGGGAAGGTTTCTTACCAACGGATTGAGGATCTTTTGTCTCAGGAATCACCTGTACAAGACCCTGAGTTTCCTTTAGATGGCATTGAAAACGGGCGCTTGCAGTATGCCATTGATAGCTTTGCCTTTGAAAATGAGGAAACACTGACAAATGTTCACTTTAGTTTGGGAAAAGGGCAAACCCTGGGCTTGGTTGGTCAGACAGGCTCTGGAAAAACGTCCTTGATTAAGCTTCTCTTGCGTGAGTACGATGTGGATGAGGGAGCCATTTATCTAAACGGTCACGATATTCGCGATTATCGTCTGACAGACCTTCGTGGTCTCATGGGCTATGTCCCTCAGGACCAGTTCCTCTTTGCGACCTCTATCTTAGACAATATCCGCTTCGGCAATCCTAATTTGCCCCTTTCAGCGGTCGAGGAAGCGACTAAACTAGCTCAAGTTTACCAAGATATTGTTGACATGCCTCAAGGATTTGATACAGTTATTGGTGAAAAGGGAGTCAGTCTTTCTGGTGGTCAAAAGCAGCGTCTGGCTATGAGTCGGGCGATGATTTTAGACCCTGACATCTTGATTTTAGATGATTCCTTGTCAGCCGTGGATGCCAAGACGGAGTATGCGATTATCGACAATCTCAAGGAGACGCGGAAGGACAAGACCACTATCATAACGGCTCATCGCCTGAGTGCAGTTGTCCATGCAGATCTAATCTTGGTTCTGCAAAATGGTCAAATTATCGAACGAGGCAGGCACGAAGACTTGCTAGCTATGGATGGCTGGTATGCCCAAACCTACCAGTCTCAGCAGTTAGAAATGAAAGGAGAAGAAGATGCAGAATAAACAAGAACAATGGGTTGTATTGAAGCGCTTGATGTCTTATCTCAAGCCCTATGGACTCCTTACCTTTTTGGCACTCAGTTTTCTCCTAGCGACGACGGTCATTAAAAGTATCATTCCCCTTGTGGCTTCCCACTTTATCGACCAGTATCTGAGTAATCTTAACCAAATTGCTGTGACCGTTTTGCTGGCCTACTATGGTCTATATATCCTGCAAACTGTAGTTCAGTATGTCGGCAATCTTCTCTTTGCGCGCGTGTCTTACAGTATTGTTAGGGATATTCGTCGCGATGCCTTTGATAATATGGAAAAGCTGGGTATGTCTTATTTTGACAAGACGCCAGCAGGATCTATCGTCTCTCGTTTGACAAATGACACCGAGACGATCAGTGATATGTTTTCGGGGATTTTATCTAGCTTTATCTCAGCAGTTTTCATCTTTCTGACAACTCTTTATACCATGTTGGTGCTGGATTTTCGTTTGACGGCTTTAGTCCTGCTCTTTCTCCCCTTGATTTTCCTTTTGGTCAATCTCTATCGAAAAAAATCTGTCAAGATTATCGAGAAAACCAGAAGTCTCTTGTCTGATATCAATAGTAAGCTAGCAGAAAATATCGAGGGAATCAGAATAATCCAGGCCTTTAATCAAGAGAAGCGCCTGCAGGCGGAATTTGATGAGATCAACCGAGAACACTTGGTCTATGCCAACCGTTCTGTAGCCTTGGATGCCCTCTTTTTGCGCCCTGCCATGAGTTTGCTGAAACTCCTAGGATATGCAGTTTTAATGGCCTATTTTGGCTATCGTGGACTTTATCTGGGAATAACGGCCGGGACTATGTATGCATTTATCCAGTATATCAATCGTCTCTTTGACCCCTTGATTGAGGTGACGCAAAACTTTTCAACCCTTCAAACTTCTATGGTTTCTGCAGGTCGTGTCTTTGCCCTGATAGACGAGAGGACCTATGAACCTCTTCAGAAAGATGGGCAGTCTAAAGTCAAAGAAGGCAATATCCGTTTTGAACATGTATGTTTCTCTTATGATGGAAAACATCCGATTCTGGATGACATTTCTTTCTCTGTTAATAAGGGTGAAACTATAGCTTTTGTAGGGCATACAGGTTCTGGGAAATCTTCGATTATTAATGTCCTCATGCGTTTTTATGAATTTCAATCAGGGAGAGTTCTCTTGGATGATGTGGATATCAGGAACTACAGTCAGGAAGAGTTGAGAAAAAACATCGGTCTGGTCTTGCAGGATCCCTTCCTCTATCACGGGACCATTAAGTCCAATATCGCCATGTACCAAGAAATCAGTGATGAGCAGGTTCAGGCTGCGGCAACTTTCGTGGATGCAGATTCCTTTATTCAGGAACTTCCTCAGGGATATGATGCACCTGTTTCCGAGCGTGGTTCGAGTTTTTCAACTGGACAGCGTCAGCTTCTTGCTTTTGCTAGAACAGTCGCCAGTCAGCCTAAAATCCTGATTTTGGATGAAGCGACAGCCAATATTGACTCTGAAACAGAAAGTCTGGTTCAAGCTTCTCTGGCTAAGATGAGACAGGGGCGGACAACCATTGCCATCGCTCACCGCCTTTCGACCATCCAAGACGCCAACTGTATCTATGTTTTGGACAAGGGGCGCATTATCGAGAGTGGAACCCATGAGGAACTCTTGGCTCTGGGAGGAACCTATCACAAAATGTATAGCTTGCAGGCAGGTGCCATGTCTTAATACTCTTTGAAAATCTATTCAAGCCAGGTCAGCTTTATCTGCAACCTAAAAGCTGTACTTTGATTTTTATTGAGTATCAGAAGGAAATCCTTCAAATTACAGATTTCTTTCACCGCCTTTTCCATTTTGTGGTATAATGAAAAATGTTGACAAATAGTATAATAAAAACAAAGGAGAAACAGCATGCTGAAATGGGAAGACTTGCCCGTGGAAATGAAATCAAGCGAGGTTGAGTCTTACTACCAGCTTGTCTCTAAAAGGAAGGGTTCGCTGATTTTCAAGCGTTGCTTGGACTGGGTTTTGGCCTTGGTTGTACTGGTTCTGACCTCTCCCATCTTTCTCATCTTGAGCATTTGGATCAAGTTGGATAGTAAGGGGCCGGTGATTTACAAGCAAGAGCGCGTGACCCAGTACAATCGACCTTTCAAGATTTGGAAGTTCCGTACCATGGTGACGGATGCGGATAAAAAAGGGAGTCTGGTGACTTCTGCTAACGATAACCGCATTACCAAGGTTGGCAATTTTATCCGCCGTGTCCGTTTGGACGAACTGCCTCAGTTGGTCAATGTTCTTAAAGGCGAAATGTCCTTTGTCGGTACACGACCTGAAGTGCCACGCTACACAGAGCAGTATAGCCCTGAAATGATGGCAACCTTGCTTTTGCCAGCAGGGATTACCTCTCCAGCCAGCATCAACTATAAGGATGAGGACACTATCATCAGTCAAATGACGGAGAAAGGTCTGTCGGTTGACCAAGCCTATGTCGAACACGTCCTTCCTGAAAAGATGCGCTATAACCTCACCTATCTCCGAGAGTTTAGTTTCCTTGGAGACATCAAAATCATGTTTCAAACCGTGTTTGAAGTACTAAAATAAAGTAGTCATGAGAAAATGAGTACAGATAAAAGGAGCAAATCAATGCTAAATTACAATATTCCATTTTCACCACCCGATATTACGGAAGCAGAAATTGCTGAAGTAGCGGATACCCTGCGTTCTGGTTGGATTACAACAGGTCCTAAGACCAAAGAACTGGAGCGTCGCTTGTCTCAATATACACAGACGCCCAAGACTGTCTGTCTTAACTCTGCAACTGCCGCTCTTGAGTTGATTTTGCGTGTTTTGGAAGTGGGTCCTGGAGATGAAGTCATCGTTCCAGCTATGACTTATACAGCTTCATGTAGTGTCATCACTCACGTAGGAGCGACCCCTGTCATGGTGGATATTCAAGCAGATACGTTTGAGATGGACTATGACTTGCTGGAGCAAGCTATCACTGAAAAGACAAAGGTGATCATCCCAGTAGAGCTCGCAGGGATTGTTTGCGACTATGACCGTTTGTTCCAAGTTGTGGAAAAGAAACGTGACCTCTTTACTGCTTCAAGCAAGTGGCAAAAAGCCTTTAACCGTATTGTGATTGTCTCTGATAGTGCCCACGCTTTGGGATCAACTTACAAGGGTCAACCGGCTGGTTCTATCGCTGACTTTACTTCCTTCTCATTCCACGCCGTTAAGAACTTTACAACGGCAGAAGGTGGAAGTGCCACTTGGAAAGCCAATCCAGCGATTGACGATGAAGAGATGTACAAGGAATTCCAAATCCTTTCCCTTCATGGTCAAACAAAAGATGCCCTAGCCAAGATGCAACTGGGTTCATGGGAATACGATATCGTGACACCAGCCTACAAGTGCAATATGACAGATATCATGGCTTCCCTTGGTTTGGTACAATTGGACCGCTACTCTGGTTTGTTGCAACGTCGTAAGGACATTGTGGACCGCTATGATCGTGGTTTTGCAGGTTCTCGCATCCATCCATTGGCACATAAGACGGAAACTGTTGAGTCAAGTCGTCACCTCTACATCACCCATGTAGAAGGAGCGAGCCTAGAAGAACGCAATCTTATCATCCAAGAATTGGCCAAAGCAGGAATTGCAAGTAATGTCCACTACAAACCACTTCCTCTCTTGACAGCCTATAAGAATCTTGGCTTTGATATGGCAGATTATCCAAGAGCCTATGCCTTCTTTGAAAATGAAATTACGCTCCCTCTTCACACTAAATTAAGCGATGAAGAAGTAGACTATATCATTGAGACTTTCAAAACAGTTTCTGAAAAAGTGCTAGCTTTATCAAAAAAATTGTAAAAAAGTCTTGACAAAGAAAAAACAAAGTATTAAAATAAGTTCAATAAATCAGAAAAGTAATTATTTTTGATCTTCAGGGAGCCTGTGGTGATTGTGAACAGGTGGTTGGAAGTAGTGAAAGTGGGCTGATTTTAAAAATGAATTTGAAACAATGAAAGTTCGGTGCGCACACCTTACAGTGCAACTTGTTGTTAGACAAGGTAGAGATGTAAAGGGGATAGTCCCTTTATAATTGAGGTGGCACCGCGTTACCAACGCCCTCACGCAGAAGTAGATTCTGTGTGTGGGCTTTTTTCATATCTTGGAACCAATACAGAAAGAGGAAATTTTTATGACAACTAAAGGTTATTTTGGACAATTTGGTGGTAGTTTTGTACCGGAGCCGATTCAGGCTTTGTTGGATGAGTTGGAAGTGACATTTGATAAGTACAAGGATGATCCAGAGTTTTTGGCAGAATTTCGTCATTACTTGAAGGACTATTCAGGTCGCGAAACACCGCTCTATTTTGCGGAAAGTTTGACAGAGCACCTAGGTGGAGCTAAGATTTATCTCAAACGTGAAGACCTTAACCACCTTGGTTCTCACAAGCTCAACAACGTTTTAGGACAAATACTTCTTGCCAAACGTATGGGTAAAAAACGAGTGATCGCAGAAACAGGAGCTGGTCAACATGGTGTTGCGACAGCAGCAGCTGCAGCCAAGTTTGGTATGGCCTGTGATGTCTACATGGGGGCAGAGGATGTGGAGCGTCAACGTCTCAATGTCTTCCGGATGGAGATGATGGGAGCAACTGTTCACGCAGTTGAAACTGGAACTCGTACCCTTAAGGATGCAGTTGATGCAGCCTTTGGAGCATGGATGAATGATCTTGAAGCCTTCTACGTTTTGGGATCTGCTGTAGGCCCTCATCCTTATCCTACAATTGTTCATGAATTCCAAAAGATCATCAGTGAAGAATCTCGTCGTCAAATCTTAGAAAAAGAAGGACGCTTGCCAGATTACGTTATTGCCTGTGTAGGTGGTGGTTCCAATGCTATCGGTGCTTTTTCGCAGTATGTGGCTGATGAAGAAGTCAAATTGGTTGGGGTCGAAGCTGCTGGTCATGGACTTGATACAGACAAGCACGCAGCTACTATGACAAAAGGTAGTATCGGAATTGTCGACGGTATGAAGACCTATGCAGTCTTTAAGGAAGATGGAGAGCTGGCTCCAGTTTACTCTATCTCAGCTGGTTTGGACTATCCAGGGGTTGGCCCAGAACACGCTTACTTTAAAGATTCAGGTCGCGTGGAATATGTCGCTGCGACAGACGAAGAAGCTGTTCAAGCCTTGCTCCTCCTCAGCAAGACAGAAGGAATTATCCCAGCGATTGAAAGTTCGCATGCCATCGCAGAAGCAGTTAAACGTGCACCGAAACTAAGTAAAGACGACATTATCATCATCAATGTCTCTGGTCGTGGAGACAAGGACGTAGCTGCGATTGCAGACTACCTAGAAGCTAAAAAATAAAAGATGGAAAAATTACAGTCTTTTCTCTCACAGAGAGCTTGTGTTTGCTGGAAACAAGCAGAGAAAGCTGTAAGGTTGGGTCCATCTGAGACAAGAGAAGAAAACATAATTCTCAAGGGAGTGCCCTTTATCGCACAACCTGTTACAGGAGGTTTCTGAGACAGGAATGAGAGATAGGAGAAATCCTATAATTGAGGTGGCACCGCGAATTTCGTCCTCACGCAAGTTATTTTGCGTGGGGTTTTTTATATATTTATCGTAGATATGGCTATCAGTTTTAAATTATGCTTCATCACTAGATAAATTTCTATAAAATATTTGCGAACGAAGTGAGCATTAAACCGCTATTTCCCGCCATAGTGGTATTCTAGAGAAGCAAAGATGCTTCTCTAGAACGGAATTTTTGAGAGTAAAATAGTTCGGGGAACTATTTTAGCCTGAGCCTAGAAATGAATGAGCGAGGAGCTCAAAAATTAGGTCTTTCATTTCATGGATTTCTAAAATCATCCACTGGATAATTTTACCTCACGTCCGCACTATTTAAGGGAAATAGAAAAAGATAAAAAATTAAAAATAAGAAACTGAAAGGGAAATTACAATGGAACGAATCATTCATGGAGATGTTTTATCACCAATCTTGGCTTATATGCGCCTAAAGGGGCAACACAAGGTTATTTTAGAGAGTATTCCGAGAGACAAGGAAACAGCTCGTTTTTCTATCCTAGCTTATAATCCAGTTTTTGAGATTAAGTTTGAAAATGGAGTTCTCTATCAAAATGGTCAAGTGATTGATCAGGATCCCTTGGATTTCCTTTATGAAGTGACTCATAAGAGCCAGCACCATTCAGACCTACCTTTTGGTGGGGGAGCCATTGGTTTTGTTGGTTACGATATGATTTCGCTTTATGAAGAAATTGGTCAAATCCCTCAAGATACAATTGGAACGCCAGACATGCATTTCTTCGTCTATGAGAGTTACATGGTCTTTGACCACAAGAAGGAAAAAATCCATATCATCGAGGATGCTCTTTACAGCGAGCGTAGTCAAGAAGACTTGGAAAAAGCCTTGAATCAAGTGCTTGAGGAATTACGCATTCCTGCTCCAAATGAATTTGAAGACTTGGATCTATCTCCGTTAGACTTCAAACCCCATATTGCTCCTCAGAAGTTTGAGGAAATGGTGGAAACAGCTCGTGACTTGATTCGTAACGGGGATATGTTCCAATGTGTACTCAGTCAGCGCTTCTCAGCAGAAGTTACTGGAAATCCATTTGACTTCTATAGAAATCTCCGCGTGACTAATCCTTCTAATTACCTTTATTTCTATGATTTTGGTGATTATCAAATCATCGGTGCCAGTCCAGAAAGTTTAGTTTCAGTTAAAAATGGCATCGTGACAACCAATCCGATTGCAGGGACACGACCAAGAGGCGCTACGGATGAAGAAGACAAGGCTTTGGCGACAGACCTGCTTTCGGATGAGAAGGAAACAGCAGAGCATCGAATGTTAGTAGACTTGGGTCGTAATGATATTGGTCGCATCTCTGAAACGGCCAGTGTCCAAGTCACCAAGTATATGGAAGTGGAGCTCTTCCGCTATGTTATGCATTTGACCAGTGTGGTCAAGGGACGTTTGCTTCCAGAACTCACTGCCATGGATGCCTTGAAAGCAACACTTCCTGCTGGAACAGTTTCAGGAGCACCAAAGATTCGAGCGATGAGACGCATCTATGAACTGGAAACGGAAAAACGGGGCGTATACGCAGGAGCAATCGGCTACTTGTCTGCGACGGGTGATATGGATTTTGCCATTGCCATCCGAACTATGATTCTCAAAAATCAAACAGCCTATGTTCAGGCTGGAGCAGGGATTGTCTACGACTCCATCGCCCAAAACGAATACCAAGAAACCATTAACAAAGCTAAATCTATGACTAGAATTGGAGAACTAAGATCATGATTTTATTGATTGACAACTATGATTCTTTTACCTATAACTTGGCGCAGTACATTGGGAATTTTGCAGAAGTTCAGGTTTTGAGAAATGATGATCCCAAGCTGTATGAAGAAGCTGAAAAAGCAGATGGTCTGGTCTTTTCTCCTGGTCCTGGTTGGCCAGTTGATGCTGGTAAGATGGAAGACATGATTCGTGATTTTGCAGGTAAGAAGCCGATTTTAGGGATTTGTTTGGGTCACCAAGCCATTGCAGAAGTCTTTGGTGGTAAGTTAGGTTTGGCTCCAAAAGTTATGCATGGGAAACAGAGCAATATCAGCTTTGAAACGCCATCTGTTTTGTATCAAGGCATCGAGGATGGCCGTGCAGTCATGCGTTATCACAGTATTTTGATTGAAGAAATGCCAGAAGACTTTGAAGTGACAGCTCGTTCAACTGATGACCATGCCATTATGGGAATTCAACACAAAAATCTACCAATTTATGGCTTCCAGTACCATCCAGAGAGCATTGGAACGCCAGACGGCTTGTCTTCTATTCGGAATTTTATCGAGAAGGTTGTAAAGTGAGGAAACTAGGATGAAAGAGATTATTGAAAAACTAGCAAAATTTGAAAATTTATCAGGTGTGGAAATGACGGATGTCATTGAGCGTATCGTAACTGGGCGTGTAACGGAGGCGCAGATTGCTTCTCTCCTTTTGGCTCTTAAGATGAAGGGGGAAACACCTGAAGAACGCACAGCCATTGCCCAAGTCATGAGAGGGCATGCCCAACATATTCCAACTGAAATTCATGATGCCATGGACAACTGTGGTACAGGTGGAGACAAATCCTTCAGCTTTAACATTTCCACAACCTCAGCCTTTGTCTTGGCTGGTGGCGGTGTTCACATGGCCAAACACGGTAATCGCTCGATTTCTTCTAAATCTGGTTCTGCAGATGTCCTCGAAGCTTTGGGCATCAACCTAGACCTCAAACCAGCTGAACTAGGTAAGGTCTTTGATAAAACTGGCATCGTCTTTCTCTTTGCTAAAAATATGCACCCAGCTATGAAATATATCATGCCAGCTCGTTTGGAGTTGGGAATTCCAACGATTATGAACTTGACTGGTCCACTGATTCACCCAATGGCTTTGGAAACACAGCTTCTTGGAATTAGTCGTCCAGAACTTCTAGAAAGTACAGCTCAGGTTTTGAAAAATATGGGTCGCAAACGTGCCATTGTGGTTGCTGGGCCAGAAGGTTTGGATGAAGCCGGCTTGAACGGAACAACCAAGATTGCTCTTCTGGAAAATGGCGAAATCACCTTGTCAAGCTTCACTCCAGAGGATTTGGGAATGGAATACTACGCTATCGAAGACATTCGTGGAGGCAATGCTCAGGAAAATGCAGAAATTTTGCTTAGCGTTCTTAAAAATGAACCAAGTCCATTCTTGGAAACGACAGTTTTAAATGCTGGTCTTGGTTTCTATGCTAATGGTAAGGTAGCTAGCATCAAGGAAGGAGTTGCCTTGGCTCGTCAAGTCATTGCTAGTGGCAAGGCCCTTGAAAAACTCAGACTGTTACAGGAGTACCAAAAATGAGTCAGGAATTTTTAGCACGAATTTTGGAGCAGAAGGCGCGTGAGGTTGAGCAGATGGAGATGGAGGAAATCCAGCCCCTGCGCCAGACCTATCGCTTGGCTGACTATCTAAAACAACACCAAGACCGTTTACAGGTAATCGCTGAAGTTAAGAAGGCTAGTCCTAGTCTGGGAGATATCAATCTCGATGTGGATATTGTGCAACAGGCCCAGACTTATGAAGCAAATGGTGCAGTGATGATTTCTGTTTTGACCGATGAGGTTTTCTTTAAAGGTCATTTGGATTATCTAAGGGAGATTTCCAGTCAAGTACAGATTCCGACCCTCAACAAGGATTTTATCATTGATGAAAAGCAAATTATCCGCGCTCGCAATGCAGGTGCAACAGTCATCCTGCTCATTGTGGCCGCCTTGTCAGAAGAACGCCTCAAGGAACTGTATGACTACGCGACAGAGCTTAGTCTGGAGGTTTTAGTGGAAACTCACAATCTAGCTGAACTAGAGGTAGCACACCGCCTTGGAGCTCAAATTATCGGGGTTAATAACCGCAACTTGACCACCTTTGAAGTTGACTTGCAGACCAGTGTAGACTTGGCTAAACATTTCAAAAATGATTGCTTGTACATTTCTGAATCTGCCATTTTCACAGGGCAGGATGCAGAGCGAGTAGCACCATACTTTAACGGAATTTTAGTAGGGACAGCTCTCATGCAGGCAGAAGATGTAGCCCAGAGAATCAAGGAGTTGCAGATTGACAAAGGTTAAAATTTGCGGATTATCGACAAAGGAAGCGGTGGAAACAGCCGTTTCAGCAGGGGCGGACTACATCGGTTTTGTCTTGGCACCTAGTAAAAGACAGGTGACCTTGGATCAGGCTGCTGAATTGGCAAAGTTCATTCCTTCAGACGTCAAAAAGGTTGGTGTATTTGTTTCACCAAGTCGGGCAGAACTGCTAGAAGCGATTGACAAAGCTGGCTTGGATTTGGTTCAAGTTCACGGTCAGGTAGCGGATGATTTGTTTGAGGACCTGCCCTGTGCTAGTATTCAGGCTGTTCAGGTGGATGGCGAGGGTCATGTGCCCAATTCTCAGGCAGACTATCTACTCTTTGATGCCCCTGTGGCTGGGAGTGGCCAGACCTTTGACTGGGCTCAACTGGATACTATTGGACTAACTCAGCCTTTCTTTATCGCAGGTGGGCTTAATGAAGACAATGTAGTAAAAGCAATTCAACACTTTACTCCCCATGCAGTCGATGTATCAAGCGGAGTGGAGATAGATGGACAAAAAGATCAGGAAAAGATTAGAAGATTTATAGAGAGGGCAAAGAATGGCATATCAAGAACCAAATAAAGATGGATTTTATGGAAAATTTGGTGGACGTTTCGTCCCAGAAACATTGATGACAGCAGTTTTGGAGTTGGAGAAGGCTTATCGTGAAAGTCAGGCAGACCCAAGTTTCCAAGAGGAATTAAATCAACTTTTGCGCCAGTACGTAGGACGTGAAACTCCTCTTTACTACGCAAAAAACTTGACCCAGCATATCGGCGGAGCCAAGATTTATCTCAAACGGGAAGACCTTAACCATACAGGGGCTCACAAGATTAACAATGCCTTGGGACAAGTTCTTCTGGCTAAACGCATGGGCAAAAAGAAAATCATCGCTGAAACGGGTGCTGGTCAGCACGGTGTAGCAACTGCAACGGCTGCAGCCCTCTTCAACATGGAATGTACTATCTACATGGGTGAGGAAGATGTCAAACGCCAAGCCCTCAATGTCTTCCGTATGGAGCTTTTGGGAGCCAAGGTTGAGGCAGTGACAGACGGTTCGCGCGTGCTCAAGGATGCAGTTAATGCAGCCCTTCGTTCATGGGTAGCTAATATCGACGATACCCACTATATCCTTGGTTCAGCCTTGGGACCTCATCCATTCCCAGAAATCGTCCGTGACTTCCAAAGTGTCATCGGTCGAGAAGCTAAACAACAGTACCGTGACTTGACAGGTCAAGATTTACCAGATGCTCTAGTAGCCTGTGTTGGTGGTGGGTCGAATGCTATCGGGCTCTTCCATCCATTTGTAGAAGATGAGTCAGTAGCCATGTATGGGGCTGAAGCAGCAGGACTTGGTGTGGATACAGAGCATCACGCTGCTACCTTGACCAAGGGTCGTCCGGGTGTCCTCCACGGTTCTCTCATGGATGTGCTCCAAGATGCCCATGGTCAAATTCTTGAAGCCTTCTCTATCTCAGCAGGTTTGGACTATCCTGGTATCGGTCCAGAACATTCTCACTACCACGATATCAAACGTGCCAGCTATGTTCCTGTGACAGACGAAGAAGCCTTGGAAGGATTCCAGCTCTTGTCTCGTGTGGAAGGGATTATCCCAGCCTTGGAATCTAGCCATGCTATCGCTTTTGCAGTGAAATTGGCCAAAGAACTTGGACCAGAAAAGTCTATGATTGTCTGCCTATCAGGTCGTGGGGACAAGGATGTGGTTCAAGTTAAAGACCGCTTGGAAGCAGATGCAGCAAAGAAGGGAGAAGCTCATGCCTAAGACACTAACAGAAAAATTAAATGCTATTAAAGCAGTTGGAAAAGGAATTTTCGTTCCTTATATCATGGCTGGTGACCACGAAAAAGGTTTGGATGGACTTGGGGAAACAATCCACTTTTTAGAAGATTTGGGTGCCTCTGCAATTGAAGTGGGCATTCCCTTTTCAGACCCTGTTGCAGATGGACCTGTTATCGAAGAAGCTGGCTTGCGCAGTTTAGCCCACGGGACTTCTACCCAGGCTTTGGTTGAAACCTTGAAAACCATTGAAACAGAGGTTCCGCTGGTCATCATGACCTACTTCAACCCCCTCTTTCAGTACGGTGTGGAGAATTTTGTTAAAGGTTTGGCAGATACAGCGGTTAAGGGCTTGATTATTCCAGACCTGCCTCATGAGCATGCCAACTTTGTAGAGCCTTTTTTGGCAGACACAGACATTGCTTTGATTCCTTTAGTAAGCTTGACCACAGGGATTGAGCGTCAGAAAGAGTTGATTGAAGGGGCAGAAGGATTCGTCTATGCAGTTGCCATCAATGGGGTGACAGGGAAATCTGGCAATTATCGTGCAGACTTGGACAAGCACTTGGCACAATTGCATCATGTGGCTGATATCCCAGTCTTGACAGGTTTTGGCGTATCTAGTCAAGCCGATGTAGAACGCTTCAATGCGGTGTCAGATGGTGTTATCGTTGGTTCGAAAATTGTAAAAGCTCTCCACCAAGGAGAGCCAATTCAGGACTTTATCAAACAAGCAGTAGCTTACCAAAAATAATTACACAAGCCGCGAGTAAGAGGAAGGGCACGAAAGGAAGTCTTTCCTTTTTCTTTTGCAGGAGAAAGGCTAGGATCCCTGTTGCAGAAGCAAACTGAATCAAGATAAGTAACTCCGTTGCGCTAAAGACGATAGCACAAGAAGCTAAAAAGAGAAAATCCCCTGCGCCCATGCGGATATCGATAAAATGAGCCACAATTCCAAGGACAAGGAAGAGGACCATGACTAGATTCCAGCCAGAGAAAGCCATGAGGATTAGGTGAAAAGTCAGCCAGACTAGTAAGGGATATTCCTGATGACGGAAGTCGTAGATGCCCAGAGTCAAACCAGCAGTGATTAGGATGACTTGCCCCAAGGAAAGAAATCCCCAAGAGCAAACCAGAAAAAGGAGACCTAAACCTAGTTCAAGAAGGGCATACCAGACTGGATAAGGAGCCTTGCAGTAGCGACAGCGAAAGCGATTGAGCACCTGCGAGAGAATCGGAATCAAATCTAAGGGGCGCAAGCGAGTCTGACAGGAATCGCAGTGACTAGCAGGTTGGATAATGGATTGCTCTGGAAAACGGTCAATGACCAAACCAAGAAAGGAAGCGAGAATACTCCCGACAAGAAAAAAATAAATATCAATCATACTTATCTATTCGTAAAAAATAGGAGAAGTAGTATAATGGAGAAACATAGATAAGATGGTGAGGCAAAGATGATAATTCGTTTTGAAGAAAATGTGAGCACAGAAAATGCTCAGCTCGTATGCCAATGGTCCAACTCCCTAGGCAAATCCTTTCAAGAACAATGGATGGGAACAATGATTCCTTTTCCCTTGACAATTCAAGTCTTGCAAGATTTGGAAGGAATCTTTTCAATCTTTGCTGGACAAGAGTTTGTCGGGCTTGTCCAGAAAATCAGGCTAGAAGACAGGAATCTACATATCGGACGCTTTTTAATCAATCCCCAGAAACAGGGGCAAGGCTTAGGTAGTCAGGCCTTAAGGAAATTTGTTAGTTTGGTCTTTGAAAATGGAGACATAGATAGTATTTCTCTAAATGTCTTCGAGGCAAATCAGGCAGCCAAGCATCTTTATCAAAAAGAAGGATTTGAAATCGTTAAAACCATTGAAGCACCTGTACGAAAATACGTTATGAAAAAGTTTAGATAGAAAGCAAAAAGCCTTGAAATCAATGTTGACTGCGATGATGAACCTGAATCAGCCCCTCAAAAGGGACTGTATATGAATGAACGTTACCGGTGTTTAAAAACTAAAGAATATCAGGCACTTTTATCTTTCAAGGGTAGACAAATTTTCGCTAAACGTAAGATTGATATGAAATCTGTCTTTGGGCAGATAAAGGTTTGTTTGGATTATAAGAGATGTCATCTGAGAGATAAGCGTAAAGTGAGAATTGACATGGGATTCGTACTCATGGTCAACAACCTGCTGAAATATAATAAGAGAAAGAGGCAAAATTAAAAAGCTAGAGTTCCGAAATTGGAAATCTCTAGCTCTTTGTTTTCTGAGAATCATCTTGACTCAGACTTTTTTGACTAATGTTACTAAAAAGATAAAGTAACTTTTAGCCTTATTTATTGTCGCTACTCAACATGTTTTTAACACCTTCGATAGCACCTTCTACAGCGTCTTTGGCATCTTCAGCAACTTCTTTTACTTTAGAAACAACTTTTTCAGCTGCTCCTTCTTTTTCCATTTTTTCATCACCGATGGCTTTTCCAACACCTTCTTTAATAGAACCTTTAGCCTGATTTAATTTTTCTTCTACTGACATGATAATTTCTCCTGTTATATTTATTTTATCTTAGTTTACACGAGTTTTTTCGTGAGATACTACACCAGTTGCTGCACCTTTAACAGCTTCTACACCTTCACTAACTTTTTCTTGAACAGTTGAGAAACCAGATCCAAGACCAGATTTAGCTTTTTCGAATTGTTCTGAAGCGAATTCTCCTGTTGATTCAGCAACGTCAGATACGCGATCTTGAAGGCTTACTGAGTCTGCTTCATGTTGTTCTTTAGTTTTGATGTCGACAACGTTTACGTTGATTTCAACAACTTCCAAGTCAGTCATTTTAGCAACTTCTGAAGATACGATTTCTCTGATTTCTGAATATAAAGCTGGAACATTTTTTTGGTACTCAGCAATAATGTTTAAGTCAACTGCAACTTGTGTTTTACCAACTTCTACGTTAACACCACTTGTTACGTCATCGCTGTTAACGATTTTTTCTTTAAGATTTGAGAAGAAACCACCGTCGATTCCCAAAAGACCTGAAACGTTTTCTAGTGACAGACCAATGATTTTTTGGATAACTTTATCTTCGTAAGTAAGTTCCCCTTTGATTTCGTGAGCTACAACAGTAGCATCTTTCTTTTCTACGTTAGTGTTTGTGTTTTTTTCGTTTGACATATGAAACTCCTTTAATTAAATTAGTAATTTTTATTTTTTATTTATCTATATAGTTTTTTTCGATATATAACCCAGCTGCAACTCCCAGTGCTCCTAAAATCAATACAAATATTGTTTTGAAGAAGCCAAAGGAGATAATCAAACAAGCGAGAAATACGCCTATGAGACCAGTGATAATTGGATATCGATATTGTTTAAGCCATTCCATTTTTTACTTCCTTACTTCACACGACTAACAGTCTTTTTGTTTTGAGGTTTTGGTTTAGGCTGGTAGTCTTTTACTAGAACTTCTAGTTTAACCTGACGCTCAATACCAAAAAACTGCTTCAATCCATTAGTTATTTCATTTTGAATTAGTTGGCATCTGTCAGCGATGTTGTCCGAAGGAAGAATTTTACCTTCTACATGAACGAAACATTTATTTTTTCGTAAATTTACATGAACAGTTGGGTTCTTGATCAATCCATGATCACTCACCAAACTTCTAACAAAACCTTCGATTGCTGAATTCTTTAATTTCAATGTATCGTTTTTAGTTTCAAGTTGAATTTCCAAATGACGTTTAGGATAAAACAACACAACTAACATCGATAATAAAACTAAAGTTGATAGAGCCACTATCCCCCAGAATACATATCTAGAGAGATAGAATTCAACGAAATGATTCTGTCTCCAGCTAAATAGCTGAATGCCTAGATCACTAACTTGATGATAATCTATCAAAACAGGAAGGAAAATTGTCAAGATTAAAATACAGAAAATAATTAAAAATATTTTCTTTGTTTTTGACATATACAATCCTTTCGATTTAACATTAAACTATTTTTACCCGTCTAATCTATTTAAAAATAGTTTATTCTACAAGTAATTATTTTTTACCTGTAAAGAATGATACTACAGTAACAACAATTGCTGCTCCTGCAATAGATGGGATCAAAGCCATTCCAGCGATGGATGGGCCCCAACTACCTAAAAGGGATTGTCCTACAGATGACCCGACTAAACCAGCGAATACATTTGCGACGATTCCCATAGAACTACCTTTTTTAGTGATTCTACCTGCTACAAGTCCAATAAGACCTCCAGCAATGATTGACCACAACATTGCTTACCCTCCTTTTTTATTTTAATATCAAAAAATCAATTCCTTTGATTATTACTATGATATAATTTTAATATCAAAAAATCAATTATTTTGATTGTTATTGTTATATAATTTTAATATCAAGAAATCATTATTTTTTTGATTGTTGCTATTATATAATTTTTAAAATTAAAAATATAATATTTCGACTTGAATTTGATTCTGTATTCACGCCCTCAATAGACGGTAAAATAAGAAAATTGTTTATATATTGCTCCCGTAGTGTTATTATACGAAATAAAGGATCTTAGTAAAAGTCGTTACAGCATGTTATACCTATTTTTTGTGGTATAATTGCAAGAGGTGAAATCCGATAATTTATAAAGAGAGAAAGACATTCATGAGAGATTTATTATCTAAAAAAAGTCATAGGCAATTAGAATTATTAGAATTATTATTTGAACATAAACGATGGTTTCATCGTTCTGAACTAGCAGAGTTACTAAATTGTACAGAACGTGCAGTCAAAGATGATCTATCCCATGTTAAATCTGCTTTTCCTGACTTGATTTTTCATTCTTCTACTAATGGTATACGCATTATTAATACCGATGATAGCGATATTGAAATGGTTTACCATCATTTCTTTAAGCATTCAACTCATTTTTCGATTTTAGAATTTATCTTCTTTAATGAAGGTTGTCAAGCTGAGAGTATTTGTAAAGAATTTTATATCAGTTCATCTTCGCTCTATCGTATTATTAGCCAAATCAATAAAGTGATTAAAAGGCAATTTCAATTTGAAATCAGTCTGACCCCTGTTCAAATCATTGGAAATGAGAGAGACATTCGTTACTTTTTTGCATAATATTTTTCAGAAAAATATTATTTCCTAGAATGGCTATTTGAAAATTTTTCATCAGAGCCCCTATCTCAATTGTTAGAATTGGTTTATAAGGAAACAAGCTTTCCAATGAATTTGTCAACTCATAGAATGTTAAAGCTGCTCCTGGTTATTAATTTATATCGAATAAAGTTTGGTCATTTTATGGAAATAGAGAAAGATTCTTTTAACGACCAAAGTTTGGATTTTTTAATGCAGTCGGAAGGAATAGAAGGTGCTGCTCAGAGTTTTGAATCAGAATACAATATCTCTTTAGATGAGGAAGTTGTTTGCCAATTATTTGTGTCTTACTTTCAAAAAATGTTTTTCATAGATGAAAGTTTCTTTATGAAATGCGTAAAAAAGGATAGTTATGTTGAAAAATCTTACCATCTATTGAGTGATTTTATTGATCAGATTTCAGTCAAGTATCAGATTGAGATTGAGAATAAGGATAATCTGATTTGGCATCTGCATAATACCGCACATCTGTATCGTCAAGAGTTGTCCACTGAGTTTATTTTATTTGATCAAAAAGGGAATACAATCAG
The DNA here is from genome assembly GCF_023110375.1 of Streptococcus mitis. Lineage (GTDB taxonomy): Bacteria > Bacillota > Bacilli > Lactobacillales > Streptococcaceae > Streptococcus > Streptococcus mitis_CI. Next base: position 47,302 of record NZ_JALDVV010000006.1, read on the forward strand.
GAATTTTCAAAATATTTTTCCTAAATTTGTTTCAGATGTAAAAAAAGAGCTTTCTCATTATTTAGAGACTCTTGAGGTTTGTTCTAGTTCAATGATGGTAAATCATATATCTTATACCTTCATCACTCATACCAAACATTTGGTGCTTAATTTACTACAAAATCAGCCAAAGCTGAAGGTTCTGGTTATGAGCAATTTTGATCAGTATCATGCCAAATCCGTTGCAGAGACACTTTCTTATTATTGCAGCAACAATTTTGAACTTGAAGTTTGGACTGAATTAGAATTATCAAAGGAATCTTTAGAAGAATCGCCTTATGATATCATCATTTCTAATTTTATTATTCCTCCGATTGAGAATAAGAGACTGATCTATTCAAATAATATAAACACGGTCTCACTCATATCTTTGTTAAATGCCATGATGTTTATTCGATTAGATTAGTGAGTGAAAGAAGACTCCATCCATCTCTAGGGTAGATTTCCTATAGATAGGTGGAGTCTTTTTGAATATTAAAAAAGCTTCATATGATTTATCATGAGAATTGAAAAATACTCATTAAATAGAATCATATGAAACAGTTCATTTTTATCATTAGCAGAGTTACTAGTTCCATTCATTTGTATGCTAGTCAATGACGAAGAGGTCCTCATTACTTGTAACCTCGGTGACATAGTATGCTAGGCATGACAAACCTTGCTGACGTTTGGTTAGCCCTTTTTCGGAACACTTATTCACTGCCAAGTGACGAATTGATTTTTTGTAGTAATATATGACATTGTGTTTTCCTTTTTATTTTTTAAAGCTGAGGACTGTTTTTCCACGTGAGCGACCATTAGCGACCTTGTCTAAGGCGCTATTTACCTCTTCAAATGGATAGACTGTATCGATAGAGGGTTTGATTTCTAATTTACTAAAGAGGTCAGCTACCTCTTGTAATTGAGCGCCATTGCTTTCTACAAAGATAAAATGGTAGTGGACGCCGTATTTGTCAGCCATCTTATCAAATTTGCGACCTGCTAAGCCAAGAATAATCTGTTTCCATTTTGGTAGATTCATGCGTTTGGCAAAGGCACCGTTTGGCATGGCACGAAGGGAAACAAGATGACCACCTTTTTTCATGATAGACATTTGTTTTTCAGTTTCAGCTCCACCGAGAGTATCGAGGACATAATCCACCTGGCTAACAGTTTTTGTATAATCCTCTGTTTTGTAATCGATAAATCTATCTGCTCCTAGTTTCAAGACACGCTCAGCACTATCTCCAGAACCGTTTGTAATGACCTTCAAACCTTTGGCCTTGGCAATCGGAATGGCCATGCCACCGACACCTCCAGTACCACCAGAAATAAAGATCGTTTTCCCAGCTTGAGCGCCCATGAGGTCAAGAGCCTGCATGATAGTCAAGGCAGTCAAAGGTACAGTAGCAGCTTCCTCGTCTGATAGATAGTCTGGAACCTTGGCTAAGGCTTGGCTATCGACAGCTAGGTATTCTGCAAAGGCGCCGATATGATCAAGTGGCAGACGGCCAAAGACACGGTCTCCTATCTGAAAGTTGTCAACTTGCTTGCCAATGCTTTCAACGATCCCACCGACCTCGTTACCTGCAGTTTGAGGAAGTTTGTAAGGAACAATCATCTTGACCTCACCACGAGAGATCATGTTATCGAGAGGATTAACACCGGCTGCGGTGACTTTCACCAATACTTGTTTGTCTGTAATACTTGGTTTAGCGATTTCTGTGATGTTCAGTGTGATATTGTTTTTGTTATAAGTAGTGTGTTGTGCGGCTTTCATGTGATTTCTCTTTTCTTTTTCTATATGATTTTATACCTGTATCTGATACAAGTATATGTTATTTCCAGTAAAAACTGACTTGTTATCAAATCAGTTTCGGACTTGTTTAGCTTGTTTATATAGATTGTCAATGACATCTTCTAAAGTTTGATTTGCTAATTCCTTCTCTAATTGAGATTCGGCACTAGCGAAAAGCGGTGAAACTGCTCCTTGGATATGTTTTCCAACAGGGCAATCAGGATTGCTATTTTGATGAACAGGGAATAAACTAATGTGATTGATTTCTTGAGTAGCATAGTAGATCTCTAGTAAAGTCATTTTCTTTGGAGACTTACTGAGTTGATAACCTGTTTTTCCTTGCTGGGAATGAATCAAATCTGCATTTTTCAATAAGGCAATCACTTTTCGAATGTAACTAGCGTTAGTCCCAACACTAATAGCTAGTGCTTGAGAACTTAAGGTTTCCTTGCTTTCACTAATCATTGTTAAGATATGCAAAGCAACTGAGAATTTTGTATCCATATGAATCCCTCTCTTAATAAACTTGTATCAGATACAAGAACAAGTATAACATAAATTAAAAGAAAAGCAAGTCTTTTGTTTTAAATTTTAAAAAATTTTGAGTGCAATCAGATTAGAGCTGTCTGGGAAGGGTGTTCATAAAATTATACCGTTGATATCCATTAGTTGACCAAAAGTAGAACAGATACACAAAAAAGCCTTGATTCCAAGGCTTTTTCCTGTTGATTTAGATGCCCCCTACAGGGATTTGGAAAGGACTTTCATATTGAGAGCAATTAAAAATATTGAAATATAAGTGATTTTAGGTATTTTCAATGTCATGATTTAAAAATGGGACAAAAGTGGGGCAAAAACCATACAGATTCTAAACTGTATGGTTCTTTTTTTATCTAACCAAGAAAGGTTAAAACTTATTAAAACAAATGCAATCAACTGTTGAAAACTTTTTAGTCCGTGTAATATAAAAACAAGTAAAAAGTTGACCTATAGTGAATATTGTGTCACAATAGGTAATAGATGAATAATTAATAGATTGGAAATAATGCTTTCTTACCTTAACAAGTGGGATTGGTTATACATTTTTTCGTCGCGATTGTGTCTATCTCTCGAGTTTAGCTAGTTTTTATAAGCTCTGGTTTCGAATCGATATAACAAATTTTAGAAGTGCATAAGACAAGATAGTGACATTACTACAGTCATTTCTAATCACCATATGTTGCTGGCACAGGCTGTTTGTAATGTTGGCTATTTACTAGTCAGTTTAATCGAAGTGTTTAATTTTTATTATTGAAAGGTTTTTATATGGCGAAAATTCTATCTTTAGGTCTGACAGGTAAGAAATTACTTGCTCAGGGGTTCTTGTTTGTTCTGCTAGGTCTCATCTTGATGGTCACGGGGACTTGGTTGCCAGTAAAGGTTATTCGACTGGTTCTGTTTTTAGCTTGGATAGCAACGGTCTTAGATTTAGTATTACGTATTTTCAAAAAAAGTCAGTCAACGGACACCTTGGGAGTTGCACTGGTTAAATTGTTAGTGCTGGGATATTTGCTTGGCTCCAATCTTGCGACGGATGTGCCGATTTATATTTTGGCTCTTGTGATTGGAGTTTATCAGATTTTTCATGCTAGTATTAACCTTGTCACCTATGTTCTCTACCGCAAAAACAAAATTCGACCTCGTTTTCGTCTCTTACTAGATGGACTCGTACTAGTTTTTCTTGGTGGGACTAGTCTTTTGTCCTCTACAGGAAATTCTGTCTTTCAACTCTTTGTATTAGGGGCTTATTTTTTCCTTTATGGTGTGTCCAATATCCGTGATGGTTTCTTGTTTGAGGAGGAAATTGGGAAAAACCATCTCAAACGTCGTATTAGAATTAGCTTACCTATTGTCCTAGCCGCTCTCATCCCTGCAAGAACTTTAGCAAAAGTTAACAAATTTATGCTGGAAAATGCTGATGAGGAAGAAGATATCCATCTTGGAATAGTGAAGTCTGGTAAGACAGCAGAGCTAGAAATTTTTGTTCATACAGCTGAGACCTCTCTGTTTTCGGCAATTGGTCATGTGGATATCTGCTATCAAGGCCGTGTTATTTCTTATGGCAACTATGATCCGTCATCTGAGACCTTATTTGGTATGGTAGGAGATGGTGTCTTATATTTCTGTGACCGCGATAAGTACATTGATCTATGTAAACGTGAGAGTCAAAAAACACTTTTTGGTTATGGGATAGATTTGACGCCTGAAATGGAAAAAGCAGTTCAGAAAAAGTTGGCTGAATTGAAACAACTGACGATTCCATGGGAGCCAAGTGCAGATAAAATCATGACAGGTGATGGTAAGGAAGACTACACCTACGCTTATAAAATCAGACATGAGACAGATGGGGAACTTTATAAATTTATCAAATCTAAGTTTAAATCCTACTTTGTCTTATCTACAAACTGTGTGCTCTTGGCTGATACCATAGTCGGTCAGGCTGGCACCGATATCCTCTCACCCAAAGGATTTATCGCTCCAGGAACTTACCAAGCCTACCTTAATCGAGAGTTTGAAAAACCAAATAGTATAGTCGTATCTAAACATGTTTATTAAGGAGAATTTATGAACTTAGTAAAAAAATACACCCCGTTAATACTTTTTATAGGGCTGGTTGCTCTTGTAATTCTGAATGCATCGAGCTTTATATCAGGAGCAATCTCTCTCTTTGATGTAATATCAACCTTGATTTATGGTGCTGTTATTGCTTTTGTGCTTAATGTTCCTATGAAAAAAATTGAACAGTACTTAGTTAAATTGAAGGTAAAGGCAGAGTTGCGTCGTCCGATTGCCATGGTACTTGTTTTCCTAGCTCTTATCTTAATCGTGATTGCTCTTTTGGTTTTGGTGCTGCCAACCCTAGCCCAGACTATTAGTCAGCTGGGAACAGTCCTTTCAACAGTCCTTACTCAACTTGGGAAATTGCTAGGCAGCTCGGAATTTGTAACCAAAGACATGTTGTCAACTATCGTATCAGGCATACAGGGACAATCTAGTTCTATTAGCCAAGCTTTGATAGGTTTTTTATCAGGTCTGACTAGTAATATCGGCAATATTTTTTCAAGTTTGATGAATGCCTTTTTGATTATAGTCTTCACCTTTTTATTTTTATCCAGTAAGGAACATTTGGCAGCGATGACGAGTCGACTTCTAAAAGTTTTTCTTCCAGAGAAGGTGGTGATAAAGTTGACTTACATTGGACAAGTAGCACTAGAGACTTATGACCAATTTTTGATGAGTCAGCTGATTGAAGCAGTTATCATAGGAGTTATGATAGCGGTTGGTTACAGCGTGTTTGGGATACCCTATGGAGTAATGACAGGTATCTTTGCAGGAGTGCTATCGTTCATTCCTTATGTAGGGCCTATGATTGCTTGTGTTGTGGGAGCGATTTTTATCTTCACAGTGAGTCCTACTCAAGCCTTACTTTCTCTTCTTCTATATCAAGTTATACAGCTGATTGAAGGAAACCTTATTTATCCTAGAGTTGTAGGTCAGTCTATTGGTTTGCCAGCTATTTTCACGCTTGCGGCTGCTAGTATTGGAGGCAATCTCTTTGGCTTACTTGGGATGATATTCTTTACACCGATATTTGCTGTTATCTATCGATTGGTTAAGGAATTTGTCGTTGCAAAGGAAAATCAGCTAGATTAAGAAAAACTAAATTTAATAAGATATACTGAGAAGAGAGTGAGAGATTCTCTTCTCTTTTATTTTTAAATACTTTTCTACAAAAAGCTATTAGACGTTAAAAAAAGCCTTGGTTTCAAGGCTTATTTCTGTTGATTTAGATGTGCCCCCTGCAGGGCTCGAACCTGCGCCCCATAGCTTAAGAGTCTACTGCTCTACCAACTGAGCTAAGGAGGCAACAGAAAAAGCTGAGAATGTAACTTCCCAGCTATTTTAATATGCCCAAAATGGCAGCTAGATTATTTACGAAAGGCATCAAGGATATAGGTGAAACCAACAATTAAAAATGCAAAGGCAACGACATAAACGACAAAGACACTTGTAGCTACTGGATTGAACAAAATCACTAGACCTAGTAAAAATGCAAGCAAGGCTACCCACATGATATGGTTGCCAATAATAGGGAAAATCAATCCCAGACGATTGCCTTTAAAGAAAACTATAATGGCTTCTACAATTAACCAAATTCCTAAAATAGTTGGAATGACAACTGGCAGCGTCACAAAGCCATAGGCAACGAGGTAAAGAGCTAAGAGAAGATTAACAATCCCTTGGAAAAGATGAGCTGGTGAGCGAAGCTCTTTTGGTACAGAGAAATAGCCTAAAATAGCTGCTATAGAAGAAACCAGTAAACCAAATGCAATCCACCAGCTGTAAGCAACAAGATTAGCTACTGGGTTTGTAAATAGGAAAAGTCCTAAAAGGACAAAAACAACTCCTGCAAGGAATAGCAGTAAACGATTAGAAAATTTCATTTCAATACCCCCTATATAGTATAGTATAGTATAGTTTGATAATAAAAATATTATACACCTTTTTAGAGGAAATGTCAATAAACAAAATGGAAAATTTGGAAGTTTCAGTCTGATTTATGAAAAGAAAATCAGTTTTTATTATTTTGAAAATAAAAAGAGAAGATAAAATTTGTCTTCTCTACATGAAAATATTGTATGGAATCAAAGCAAAAGTAACTGGCTTTACACTATTTGTTAAGATGTAATTTGGTTCAAAAAGAAAAGATAGATTTAAAATGTGGGACAAATGATGGGGTAAATCAGTTATAGATAAGCAAAAAAGCCTTGTAAATCAAGGCTTTTTCCTGTTGTATTTAGATGCCCCTGCATGGATTTGGAAAGGACTTTCATATTGAGAGCAATTAAAAATATTGAAATATAAGTGATTTTAGGTATTTTCAATGTCATGATTTAAAAATGGGGCAAAAGTGGGGCAAAAACGATTGACTCATAAAGGTTCTTGGCATGAACTTATCTGCTGAATTTGACTATGCACCATGGAATCAAAGTGGCTTTGGACCAAGTGCTCTTTTAAAATATTTTAAGTATAAATACCTTGGTTTTGAACCTCAAGCTGAAAAAGAACTAGAGCAGTTCGAGGTAATGGAGACCTTCAAAATAGAGTGAATGAAAAATAATTTGCTTGGATAAAAGACCGTCTTTTAGGCGTTCTTTTGTGATTAAATAAACGTTGGTACATAGGTTTTGTGGTATACTAGTATTAAAATATCATTCAGACTAGATAAGTAAGTATATTTTTCATGATCAGAAAGAGGTGAAAAATGTTGGCAAAGCACTAACAAGTGGATGGAAGACCGTTACGTCGTGGTTTGGAGGCTAAATTTTGGAGGCTAAATAATGAAGAGAGTAAGTCTATTTGGTGCTAATTTTGAAGACAGTAAGAAAATTGTAACCTATGGGAAGTATTCATTAACAGCAGGAATGCCAAATCCCATTCATATGAGCTTTCTCAATCGGCTCTTTACAGTTGGTTTTTGTATGTTTTTTGCTTTTGGCATTGTAGGATATTTTATATCAATTCATATGCCAAGTAACATCGGTTTAGAAGGTGAAGTATATTATATTTCTTATGCTTCAACAGTTTTGATTCGTTCAATGGCGGTGTTTTTAAAACCTATAAGTCTGCTATTCTACTTAACTTATCTATTCGCTTCTATTCCTGTTTTTTGGCCGAAGAAGCGCTTAAGCAGTCAGGTCTTTACCTATTTCCCTTTCTATTTTCCGTGGGCATCTTCTGTATTTTTAGCAGTCTTCTATTTAGCAAGTGCTGCAGCCTTCGATGCCTATACTATGCTGGGATTCTGGCTTCAGTTGATAGTGGGAATTGCTCTCTTTATTTGGATAGTTATCAATAGTATTCAAAATCTCAAGAGACGATTAAATGATGAGGAGCCAAAACCAATTCTGAAGAAAGTTCTGTTGATGACACTAGGAATGATGGCCCTTCTTTTTTCTGTATCTTTAGTTTATCATCTGGTAAATAAGTTACCAATTTTGTGGTATTTCTATCTTTTTGGCTTGTTGTTAATTGTTTTGTTTGTTGCTTATGCTTATTTAGTGGCTTTTCTAATCAATGTACACATTGTTCAAGCCTATTATATCCATAAGTATCCGATGGAATACAAAGAATATCTGGGAATTAGTGACCGCGAATGGTATAGCAAACGCTATTATAAGAAGTTAATCAAAAGCGGTCAGTTAGAAGAGGAGTAGTGGGATATGAACCGTCAGTCAGAAGCATTAAATAAGGAATATTTTCAAGCGCTGGGTTCCACGCGAGCTTCTGTTAGAATGTTGAGTTTGGCCTGGGCTGGTTTGTTTGTATTGAGCATCGACCTGACTCATCTATACTTTTTTATCAAGGAGCAATTCACAGTAGATCCTTTTTCGAATGTCCCTTTTCTCTTTCTATGTCTCCTTCTATTACTCATGCTAGTTTGTCAAATCATGTCATTCAGCAAAGCATTCATCTATAAGCATCAACTTTTTAGTACTGCGATGCTCTTTGTACTGATCAATGGGATCCATCTCTCATTAGTTTTAATGGATTATATTCTCACTATTTTAACGAATGAGGTTTTAAAAGATTCGCTGATCTACTCGCTGATGTATTGGTTGAGTTTCACTATTTTATTTATCGGTTTGACGGTCTATAATGTCAGCTGGTTAAAAAAGCAATTGGGACGAGGCTTTTCAGAAAAACGAGCTGCCGGGAATTCTATCGCCGCCTCTAGTGTCTATAGCAAATCCTCCCTCTGGATTATTTTCGGAATCACTGTGTTAGGCGGAGGATTGGCTAGTTTATCCGGTTATTATTTGCAAACATTTGGGATTGTGAGCAATATAGTCTTTACTTCAGCTTTTTCAAGATTAATCGTCGAAGTTGGCTATCTCCTTTATCTGAGAAGTAAGGATAAGACCTATTGGGAAGAAGGACCGAAGGAAGACCAGAGTCAGTTCTTCTTGAAAGCCATAGATCTCAAAAAGGCCAAGCACCGCTTGACTACAGAAGTTGTCTTATTTTTGACTCTTGCAGTATGTTTGAAGATATTTAAGATAAATGTTGAAAATAGCCCGATTTGGCTTATATGGACAATAAGAACTTTTGGTTATTCAATTCTTTTGGATACCACTATTAGTTTTATTTATTATCAGATTAAAAAGAAGAGATAGAGAGTAAATGAAGAAAAAATCCCTTTTTCAGGCAAGTTTTGAAGAGAGTCTGAATTTACAGGATGATCCCATTTCAGGAGAATTTTCCAATAAAAATTTAGCATCTGCTCAAGAAAAAGAGAAATACAGAGGTACTCTGAAATCGTACGTATGGTTGACTGTTTTAACAATTCTTTTCATAATCGGTCCTAATTGGCTTATAACAGTTTTAACTAAGTACCTTTATCATCATTCTGAGGATTCTCCTCTATTGCCACCGGTTCATAATTTCTTGCCTAACTGGCTATTTATTATTTTCTTATTCGTATGGCTTTTATTGATTCTTTTTGGGAAACGCTTTTCTCAGCAGTTTATCCTTATATATAGAGGACAATTTCACTTATTTGTCACGTTCCTAATTTGGTTGATTGTCGAAATGAATCTATTTTTTTTTGACATTTTTGTATAGTACGATGAGAGCGACAGGAACAATCCTTTTCTTTGTTTTGTTTGGGCTTATGTGCTACATTATTGTCCGAAGCAGGCGAACTTCATTACTGTCATTGCTATATGGTAAACAAGAAGATTCACGGGGTGAACAAGACTGGCTGGGGAGACTGTTTCATAAAGTGGCTGCATTTGTCTTCAAATATGGTTTTGGAGTTATTGTAGTTTTGCTTATTTTAAGGTTGATTTTTCCTCAGATGATAGGTTTCAGTTTGGATATCCTAGTAGTTTTACTTATTTGGTTTGTAGGTGATTTGTTATTTGTTATGCTAGAAATTTTTCTAATATTTCCATTTATGCTTCAAGGATATTACAAATGGAAATACCCAGAAGAATATCGTGAGTGGGAGGGCCAGTCTGTCGAAGAATGGTATGGGAAGGCCTACTTGAAGAAATATCCAGAGCTCTTAGAAAAAGATTCTGGAGAAAATTAAAAATCAAGCTAGGTTTAGATGAGGCCATTATTTTAAGATAATCAGTTGGTTAGAGGGGAAAGACAAGCATGCTTTTTAGGAAAGTGATTTATATAGGGGAGAGCGAAGGTCAGGCTATTTATGTTCATATCGACGAGCCACGAAATCCCCTAGCAGCTCCTAAGAGTAAACTCTTAAATACAGATGCGGCGCGTGGGAATCGAAAACACATCATCTTGTCGATTTGTACTCTTTTAGCGGTTAGTAGCATTATGCAGTTTTTTCCCGCAACGCGCTTTTTTACAGGTGTCTATAGCTATGGACCCCTGATTTATTTTCTGCTAACTTGGTTGTTGGAAGTCATTTTACTATTGGTGATCGTGGAGCGAGCACTCTACAAAAATGTTTCCCTAGCGGAGGCTACCAGCAAGGAAAACTTCAGAAGAGCCGTCGATAGCAATCTCTCTTTGGGAACAATCTATCAATTGTGTCATAAAATTGGAGGAGTAAATGGAGAAAAAATCTATTTTTAAGGCAGGTTTCGAAGAGAGTCTGAATCTTGAAGATGATGATTTTAGAAAGTTACAGCAAGAGCAACATGATAAGACTGCGAAATTTTTTAAGAATGGCCATGCTTCCCTTTGGTTTTGCATTCGAAGTTTTATTTTAAGCCTTATTTTTCCTGTCGGCTTTAACTTTATCTTGCTGGCTATCTCTATGGAGTTCCATGAAAGTGATACGTTGACCCTTCCAATAGCTAAGCACGAGTCTTTAACAGTAAATGTTTTTCTGATTTTACTTATTATCTGGTTATCCTTGGTTGTGATTGGAAAATTTATTAAACAAACGTACTTATTACCGTATCGTTATCAGTTTCATGCTTTTACATTTATGATTTGGTTCTTATTGGAAATGGATCTAATATTTTTAGACTTTCTGCTAGCAAATTTGGTTTCTTGGGAAATTATTGGTATAGTTGGTTTCATTGTGATGATTATTTACTGGATGTTTAATATTGAGCTAGCGGGGTTAAGGAAACTCATGTATGGTGAGGTGTTGAAAGAGACATTTCGGAATAAGATTGCAAAAATGATTGCTCTCTATGGTATGGGGATTTTAGGAGTAGCTATGATCGTAAAGCATCTTTTGGGATTTTTTGAAATAGATATTTTAAACTCAATAAAAGGCTTTGGCTTTTTGCTGTTATGGATTTTTTGTAACTTTGTATTGTTCGCCATCGCTATTTTTATCGGTTTTCCTTATTTCCTCCATGCCTATTATAAGTGGAAATACCCAGAAGAATACCGTGAGTGGGAGGGCCAGTCTGTCGAAGAATGGTATGGGAAGGCCTACTTGAAGAAGCATCCAGAGCTCTTAGAGAAAGATACTGGAGAAAATTAAAAATCAAACTAGTTTTAGATGAGGCTATCATTTTAAGATAATCAGTTGGTTAGAGGAGAAAGATAAGTATGTTTTTTAGGAAAGTGGTTTATATAGGAAAAAGTGCTCTTTAAGAAAGAGTAGGATGAAAGCGGAGCGTAGCATATGCTAAATCGCTAACAACACAAAAAGCCCTACATCAGGGCTTTTTTACTTGCTAATATAAGAAATCAATGCCGTAGTTTTCTTTTAGATAGGTCGCCAACTCGGCTTTTTCTTCCTCTCTAAATCGACAGAGGCTAAGGGTGAGACGCACTATCAGGACACTGGTATCGATGATGACATTTGACTTAGAGATATCTTCTAGCTGGGTGACCTCTCTCAGATTGAAGTCTAAATAGTTAGCCTTGCTGTTGACATGGTCGGGGTCACTGACATCCACTTCGACATACGATGCTCGCAACAATTCTTCTTTTGGGATGAAAATTTCTTTTGAGAAGAATAACCCGGGATAGACATAAATACCTTCAAAGGTGAATTCAAAGGAGAGCCTACGACTAGAAAGTCTTTTGATACCTGCAATCGTTGAATAGATAGCAGCGAAAAAGAGGATGGTTGGAACCACAGTGAGAAGACTAAGCTGCGAAAAGTCGATCAATCCATGCGCGAGAAAAAAGAAAAATTGAAAGAATACACCCGATGCAAAGAGTAGATAGCCACCACCGACAAATTTTGAATAATAGATTTTCATAGAAACCTCCAAATATAGAATTGAACTCACCAACGCTTTTTCAGTAGAAGGAGTAAAGATCATGCAGAGATAAAATTCTAGGTATTCCCATCATATCCTATGGAGCGAAGTTCTGTCAACCTTTTAGCAAGATGTAGATCTTAGCTATTCTATGACCTAGTAAGTTGGTTTATGGTATACTAGGATTAAAATATTATTCAGAACAGATAAGAAGGTATATTGATGTCAAAATCTTCAAAGAAAAAGAAAGCAGTGATCGAAGAACGCTACCACGGCCCTTTGATTACAGATGGGGTTAGTTTAGGCTATTTCAAACTTCTACCTTGGATTACACTAGCAGTCTCTTTTATAGGAATTTTTGGTACGACCTATATCGATCATATTGGCATTTATAAAATCTTGTTCATTGTTTGCATAGTTATTAGTGGTATAGCTATCCCACTCTCTTTCTTTGATCGTTTTATTGTGAGATTTAAGAGTTTTATCTATCTTTTTGTTTCCTTACTTGTTTTGATTTTTATCGTTGACATGACTTTTATAGGCTTGCTTATGCTAGTTGGGAAAGACGGGATCTATTCAGTCTGGGCACTTATTTACAATCTCGTAGCTCTCTGTATCCTACTTTTTTCTATTGGTCTCTACTCCTGGTATTATCTTCCTAAAAATCAGGGGAAAATCTGGGCTTTCAACCGATGGGAGACTTATGGTGGTAAAGACAATGCCAAGAAGCAAGAGCGATTGTTTAATTTTGGAGTTGCTTTTGTGGCTGTATTGTTAGCGCCAGCTATTATTACTGGCTACATTGAGAGTATTTTTGGTGTTTTCTTGGGTATCTTGATGAACTTCGTTTTCCCAGCTCTTATAGTGGACGGAGTTCAGGCGGCACGCTATGTACGCAAACACCCAGAATATGAAGAGTAGGATTCTCGTCTATAGATTTATTCCTAATGGTTAGGAGACTTTGAGAATTTGTTTTCATAAATAGAAAGAGGTATGTATGTTTTTTCTCGGACGACGTCGTGTCTTTATCGGCGAATGTGATGGACAGGCTGTTTATTATGACCAAAAGACAGGAGAGGCTTTAGCTGCTCCCAAGAGCGGCCTGCTCAATACGGAAGGGGCTCGAAAGACCAACGCCTACATTCCTGAATTGGTGATTTTATTTATGGCAGGTGGACCCGCAGTTTCGGGCTTCTTTTCACTCAAGTTTGTTGGTGTCTACAACTGGTTCAGTCTAGCCTGTATTCTTCTCTTTTGGTTGATGCAGTTTTTCTCGTTAGTTGCTTTACTCGAACGAGCTCTCTATAAAAATGTTCGCAGAGCACAGCCGACGACAGAGAAAGCCTTTTACTATGCCGCATCTCATAATTTGTTTGTGAAAAACCAGTTTGATCCTAGACAACTGTCTGCTTTACCTTTTCGATTTGCTCGCTTTGTAGTAAATATAGTGTCCATCTTTTATTTTTTGTATTTCTTGACTCTTCCTCTAAAATTTGGTCAACCAATTAATGAAGGCTATGGTTTGTGGTTTGCTGGCATGTTATTCTTTACAATTTTTCTTATGTATAACCAAAACAATGCCGTTCGTTTTGTGAAGATTATGAGATTATATAGTCAAGGAAAAGTACGATTTAAGGAAGAAGTAGAAAATTGAAAAACTATCTTTTGGGATAGCCCCTAAATACCTAGAAAAACAAAAAAGCCTTGATTTCAAGGCTTTTCCTGTTGTTTATATGCCCCCTGCATGGATGTGTAAGAAATTTTTATATTGAAAGTAATCAAAAATGTTGAAAAACAAATGATTTTTGGAAGATGCATTTAGGTATTTTCAATGTCAGGATTTAAAAATGGGGCAAAAGTGGGGCAAAAACGAATGACTCACATTTGGTTTGAAAATCTATAATACCTAATGATTATGCCATACTAGATATATAGTGTTGTTATAAATAAATGTCAGTGCGAGTTCAAATCGGAGGATAAAATGGAAAAACAAATTAATGAAAAAAAAGCCTTGGAAAACCAAGGCTTTTTTAATGCTATAAACTCATTAAAAGAACCCCCAGTTAGATTTGGAATATTTTTTATTCTGTGTCATATAAAAATAAATAAAATGAATGGCTATAGCTAGAGCTAAAATGGTTGTAATACTCACTACTATTATAGGATTAGAAGCAAAGATTAAAGAGAGAATCAAGGCAGCCAGATAGAGTGTCGCTTGGACACAGTAGTAACTTTTCGAATAGCGAAGATAGTGTTTGTTATGGGGCCCATTTACTAGGACAGCAGCTTGAAAGAGGCCAAATCCGATATAAGAGAAGCTGGTTGCAAAGAGACGATTAGCTTCAGGATTCTGAAGAAAGCCCATCGATACAGTCATCATCATAAGTCCAATGAAAATAGGATAGTGACTGTAAATTAGAAATAGCCCCTTTTGATTAGATTTTTCATCAATAGCATGGTCGAATTGACCAAAATAAAACAAGAACAGAGAAATCATAATAATGAAATAAAGAACCGAATAAATCGAGAAATTCTCGATTGTAAAGAAGTTAGCTAGCTCCGTAATCATCTCTCCAAACATAATAATGACAAGAAGGGAGATGCGCTCGATTAAATGGGGGAGATTTACCTGGTAATGCTTATCTTTATTAAGCAAGATACTTGGCATAATAAATGTTAGCAGAATACTAGCAAATAAGACAGAGACTCCAACGTAAATAGGAAGAAGAGCTGCTAGATAGACTCCTAAACTTCCTAGAGCTGTTATCCATAGAAAACCTTTGATACTTTCCCGATTAACATCATCGGTTGATTTTCTAAAAAATTCAACCAAATATTGAAAAAATAAGGTAAGGGTTAATGTACCAATAGCCCAACAGAGATAATGAAAATATTGTTGCCAATCAGGTCCAATCATATTGGCTATAAAGAGTAAAATTCCCATTTTGATAAACATGATTACTATGTTAAATAAAGAGTTCTTTCCATAGCGATTGGTATAATCGGTTTGAATCATCCAGGAATTGATGAGAAGCAAAGTAGCAATGAAAAAATCAAGGAAAGAATTCCAAGTCAAAATACCGTTATGAAGATGGTCAATTAAAGTAGTTACTTTTGAAATTGCAAAAACAAAAACTAGGTCATAAAAAAGTTCTGAAAATTCTACACGTTTATGTTTAATAAGAGTTGTCATCTTAAGACCTTTCTATTTTAGAAGTACAATTTATTATAACAGAAAATGGTAATGAAAGAAAAGGATATGCTTAAATAATTTCATGTGGCGCTAATGAACTGCGCCACAAAAGTTAGGTTTTTTCTGTCCAACTTTTGAGGTCAGTACAGAAGGGCCGCTTTTTCTATCGTTTTTAGTGCTAAGACTACACAAAAAAGCCTTGAATTTCAAGGTTTTTCCTGTTGTATGTAGATGCCCCCTACAGGGATCGAACCTGTGACCCACGGATTAAGAGTCCGCTGCTCTGCCAGCTGAGCTAAGGAGGCAAAGAAAAAAGCTGTATTGGTGCCGAAACTTCACGGTTTGTATTGAACCCGCGCAATTAAGCAGGTGGGCAACTCGCTCTAACTGAAGCTGTTTCCGTGTGAGACGGCCTACATGCTGTTAGAAGACTTTTGTTTCCCTAATAATACAAAAAATAGTCGGTCAACACTTAAGTGTGAAGTCGTACACCACAGCGTTTCTATGTTTATATGATACCACTTTTTCAAAAAAAATCAAGAGGAAAGTGCAATTTTTTGAAAAGGATTTCAGATTTTTCGCAAACGGTCGATAGCTTCCTTTCTTTGAGCCAAAGCCCGTTCATATTTACCAGTATCTTCTGCTTGGAAATAGTGATGATTTCGGATTTTTTCTGGCAAGTAATCTTGTTTGACCCAGTGTCCAGGATAGCTATGGGGGTAGAGATAGTTTTGAGCGTTGCCCAATTCCTTGCTACCACTATAATGTCCGTCACGCAGATGTCGTGGAATGGGCAAATGCCCTGATGTTTTGAGGTCAGCAAGGGCCTTGTCCATAGCTTCATAGGCTGAGTTGGATTTTGGAGAAAGGGCCAAATCAATTACAACATTAGCAATGAGGATGCGAGCTTCTGGGAACCCAATCTTTTGAGCAGCATCTAGAGCAGTTACGGTATGAATCTGAGCTTCAGGATTGGCCAAACCAATATCTTCATAGGCGATAACGGTCAAGCGACGTGCGAGACTTGGCAAATCACCAGCCTCAATCAAGCGGGCAGCATAGTGAAGACTGGCATCCACATCTGAGCCACGGATAGACTTTTGCAGGGCTGAGAGAACATCATAGTGGCCATCTCCATCCTTATCCATAGTGATGTAGCTTCTCTGAAGACTATTTTCCATGATGTCTAGAGTGATATGGCGAAAGCCCTTGTCATTCTCAGGGGTAGAAAGAACAGCCAAGTCCAGTGAGTTGAAGGCAGAACGCAGGTCTCCGTTTGTAGAAGTTGCGATGAAATCCAGCGCATCCTCATCTAGTTCTACTGGGAAATCAAAACCACGCTCAGGGTTACTTAGAGCTATCTGAAGAGCCTCCTTGACGTCTTGATTGGACAGAGGTTCCAACTCAAAAATCTGAACGCGACTGCGAATGGCAGGAGTGACGGAAAAGAAAGGATTTTCAGTCGTAGCCCCAATCATGATGACCAGTCCACTTTCTAAGAGTGGCAAAAGAAAGTCTTGCTTTGTTTTGTCAAGGCGATGAATCTCGTCTAGCAATAGGACGAGACCACCAGAAAATTTAGCTTCTTCCGCAATTTCTTGCAGTCGCTTTTTACTATCAACTGTCGCATTGAAAGTTCGAAAGGCATACTTGGTCGTCCCTGCGATGGCAGAGGCAATACTGGTTTTGCCGATTCCAGGAGGTCCATAAAGAATCATGGAGGAGAGGCGATTGGCTTCTACCATGCGGCGGATGATTTTTCCTTGTCCGACCAGATGTTCCTGACCGATGACCTGATCGATGGTTTTAGGGCGCATGCGAAGCGCGAGATTGTCTGGCATAGCAGTCCTTTCTAACGTGGATTTTCTGATGTATATGTGGTAAGATGGTAGTATCTATTTTAGCATATTTCCGAGCAATCGGGGCGATTTAAGAGTCGCATAGAAAGAGGACAAAATGGCAACATATGGATTTTTAGATGTTTTAGAGGAAGAGTTAGAGAAGAATTTTCCCTTTGACTTTGAGATTAGTTGGGACAAGCGCAACCACGCGGTTGAAGTGAGTTTTCTATTGGAAGCGCAAAATGCTGCAGGAGTAGAGATGCTGGACGAGGACGGAGAGGTGTCATCAGACGACATCCTATTTGAAGAAGCGGTACTCTTTTACAATCCTGCTAAGTCAACTGTCAATGAGGAAGACTATTTGACAGTTATCCCTTACCTACCTAAAAAAGGTTTTTCTCGTGAGTTTTTAGCTTATTTTGCGCTATTCCTTAAAGATACTGCCGAGGTTGGACTAGATGCCCTTATGGACTTTTTGGAAGACCCAGAAGCAGAGGAATTCGTCATGGAATGGAACCAAGAAGTCTTTGAAGAAGGAAAAGTTGGCTTGGAAGAAGGAGAATTTTATCCTTATCCGAGATATTAGGAGTTGGTTGGAGATTTTATGAAGAAAATTGGGATTTATTTGGTTTATGTGCTAGCTGTTGTCTTTATTATGCTAGCTTTTGCTTGTGGAACCATCGCATTTGCAGAGTTGGGCTATTCTGCATTATTAGTTTTTAGTTTTGGTTATGCTTTTGCTTTTCTAAGCATGTATGTAATCTTGATTCTTCATGAGCTTGGTCATGCATTTTGTGGTTATCTGACAGGCTATCGTCTGGTGGCTTTTGGGTTAGGACATTTTATTTTGACCAAAAAGTTAGGCAGGTTTCATCTTAGTAGAACAGCCATTCTGAAAAATGTTGGTGCTCAATACATTGGTTTAAAAGAGGATGAAAGTGATCAAAGAATCATCCTGATGCTTTCAGGAGGCTTGATGGTTCATCTCAGCTTGATATTATTGGCGATAGTGTTTGGATTTTTGACAAGAAGCTGGTATTTTGCAGGGACTTGGATTTTTCTTAATTTGTCTTTCTTCCTAAATAACATTTTGCCAGTCGGCATCACCGATGGAGCAAAAATTTGGGAATTGCTACAACACCCTGAAAATACGAAATACGCCTACCTGATGTTGAGGCATTCTGCCCAGACCTTGCTAGCTCCTCAAGAATATGATTTAAAAGACTTTATCATGCCTGTTGATGAGGAGGTGAGAGGGAGTTTTGCAGAAAGTGTTCAGACTCTTCAGGGGTTGGTATTCATATTGGATGATAATATAGAACTTGCAAAGCAACAGTTTCAGTCTGTGTTAGATAAAACAGACAATCCAATGTCTAAAACTAGTTCTCAATTATACCTTCTTCAAGTTGCTCTGATGGAAGGAGATAATAAGAAGGCGGAAGAATATGCAAGTATTCGAGGAGTCAAATCCTTTTTATCTCTAAAAACAGCAGATATGCAGGTCATTCAAGCTTGGTATCAATTTAAGGTAAAGAAAGATGTAGTTCAAACTCACAAGGCTATGAAGATTGCTAGACAGAAAATGAATAGCAGTCGGATGTTACGGGATGAGAAAAGCTATTATCAAAACTGGTTAGCTGAGCTGGAAAAGGAATTAACCGAAGGAGTCTAATATGGAAATAGAGATTTCTGATTTCACAGGCTGTAAGATTGCTTTGTTTTGTGGGGATAGGCTCCTGACCATCTTACGCGATGATAAGGCAAGCATTCCCTGGCCCAATATGTGGGAACTTCCAGGCGGTGGACGTGAAGGTGATGAAAGTCCTTTTGAGTGCGTGGCGCGTGAAGTTTATGAAGAACTGGGAATTTATCTGACTG
The DNA here is from genome assembly GCF_023110375.1 of Streptococcus mitis. Classification (GTDB taxonomy): domain Bacteria; phylum Bacillota; class Bacilli; order Lactobacillales; family Streptococcaceae; genus Streptococcus; species Streptococcus mitis_CI. The sequence goes on from NZ_JALDVV010000006.1 coordinate 66,277, forward strand.
AGGATTGTCTGCTTTGGAGTAAGGTTTATCCAAGTATGCTTTTTGCGGATAAACAATCTGTATTTCTAGTCGGTCAGTTGACACAGGCTCAGTTTGACAGTATCGTATTTGGAGATGAAGGACAGGGCTATCAGCTGATGAATGTTGAGGAATTTCTTAGCTCCAGTCAAGCTGTACCTCAGTTGCAAGAGAGATTAAAAGATTATTTAAAAGTAAGTGATTAGAAAGGATGGTTCAGTTACATTTCTAAACTGAACCCGCCCTAAACACGGTGCCAAAAAGATAAACTTCTCTTAGATACAAACGTCTTCAGAGAGTTTCCTATTTTGGCTTTGTGTTTTACGGGCTTGGTATCTTAATGATGGAAACATGGCAAGAGTTAAAAGTTACAGTGAAGCGTGAGGGAGAGGAGTTGGTTTCCAACCTCTTGATTGAGCTAGGTGCCCAAGGAGTCGCAATCGAAGACAGTATGGACTATATGGGAAATGTTGACCGCTTCGGAGAGATTTTCCCAGAGGTTGAGCAGCAAGAAGAAATCGTAGTGACAGCCTACTACCCTGATACAGTTGATATAGCAACGGTTGAGGCAGACTTGCAGGCCCGTCTCGCGGAACTAACTGATTTTATGGACTTGGGAGAGGTCAAGATGGGGACGACTGCCTTGGCTGAGGAAGACTGGGCAGACAACTGGAAGAAATACTATGAACCAGCTCGTATCACTCATGATTTGACCATCGTGCCGTCTTGGACGGACTATGAGGCGACTGCTGGGGAAAAGATTATCAAGCTGGATCCAGGTATGGCTTTTGGTACGGGGACCCATCCAACCACTAAGATGAGCCTCTTTGCCTTGGAGCAGGTTCTTCGTGGTGGGGAAACAGTGCTAGATGTGGGTACTGGTTCAGGGGTTCTCTCTATTGCCAGCTCGCTACTTGGTGCCAAGGAAATCTTTGCCTACGACCTGGATGATGTGGCAGTTCGTGTTGCTCAGGAAAATATTGAGCTCAACCCTGGTATGGAAAACATTCATGTAGCAGCAGGAGACTTGCTTAAGGGAGTTGAGATTGAGGCAGATGTGATTGTGGCTAATATCTTGGCGGATATCCTTATTCATTTGACGGATGATGCTTACCGCTTGGTCAAGGATGAAGGCTACCTCATCATGAGTGGCATTATCAAGGACAAGTGGGACATGGTGCGCGAGTCGGCTGAGTCAGCTGGATTTTTCCTCGAAACTCACATGGTTCAAGGGGAATGGAATGCCTGTGTCTTTAAGAAAACCAAGGATATTTCCGGTGTGATTGGAGGCTAGCATGCAGCAGTATTTTGTCAAGGGGAGTGCAGTCTCTCCTGTCACCATCGAGGACAAGGAAACCAGCAAGCATATGTTTCAGGTTATGCGCTTGAAAGAAGATGATGAGGTGACCTTAGTCTTTGATGATGGTATCAAGCGTTTGGCGCGCGTCTTGGATGTTGAAAATCGTCAGTTTGAGTTGGTTGAAAAGTTAGCTGACAACGTGGAATTACCAATCCAGGTGACCATCGCATCTGGCTTTCCCAAGGGCGACAAGCTCGAGTTTATCACTCAAAAAGTAACTGAACTGGGCGCCAGCCAGATTTGGTCCTTCCCTGCCGATTGGTCGGTCGCCAAATGGGATGGCAAGAAATTGGGTAAAAAGATTGAAAAACTAGAAAAAATTGCCCTTGGAGCAGCAGAACAAAGCAAGCGTAATCTAGTACCAAGTGTCACACTTTTCGAGAAAAAATCAGACTTTCTAGCTCAACTGGACCAATTTGACTCTATCGTAGTGGCTTATGAAGAGTCGGCCAAAGAAGGAGAAGCCGCTGCGCTTTTACAAGCAGTTAATGGACTCGAGAAGGGAGCCAAATTGCTCTTTATCTTTGGTCCAGAAGGTGGTCTGTCACCTGCAGAAATCGAAAGTTTTGAAGCTAAGGGAGCAGTCTTGGCAGGTCTTGGTCCTCGTATTTTGCGAGCAGAAACAGCACCGCTTTACGCCTTATCAGCCCTTAGTGTTTTATTAGAATTAGAGAAATAAGAGGAAGAAAATGGAACAAAAACACCGTTCAGAATTTCCAGAGAAGGAACTTTGGGATTTAACAGCCCTATACCAAGACCGTGAGGATTTCTTGCGTGCAATCGAGAAGGCTCGTGAAGACATCAACCAGTTTAGCCGTGACTACAAGGGCAATCTTCACACTTTTGAAGATTTCGAGAAGGCCTTTGCGGAATTGGAACAAATCTACATTCAGATGAGCCATATTGGTAACTATGGCTTTATGCCTCAGACGACAGACTATAGCAATGACGAATTTGCCAACATTGCCCAAGCTGGGATGGAATTTGAAACAGATGCTAGCGTAGCCTTGACCTTCTTTGACGATGCCTTGGTGGAAGCTGATGAGGAAGTCTTGGACCGTTTGGGTAAATTGCCACATTTAACAGCTACCATTCGTCAGGCAAAAATCAAAAAAGCCCACTATCTAGGGGCTGATGTGGAGAAGGCCTTGACCAATCTCGGTGAAGTTTTCTACAGTCCGCAGGATATTTACACTAAGATGCGAGCTGGGGATTTTGAAATGGCTGACTTTGAAGCTCATGGCAAGACCTACAAAAACAGCTTTGTGACCTATGAAAATTTCTACCAAAATCACGAGGACGCTGAGGTCCGTGAGAAATCATTCCGTTCCTTCTCAGAAGGTCTTCGTAAGCACCAAAATACGGCTGCAGCAGCCTATCTAGCCCAAGTCAAGTCTGAAAAACTACTGGCAGATATGAAGGGGTACGACTCAGTCTTTGACTATCTTCTAGCTGAACAGGAAGTAGACCGTGTCATGTTTGACCGCCAGATTGATTTCATTATGAAGGATTTTGCGCCGGTTGCTCAGAGATACCTCAAGCATGTTGCCAAGGTAAATGGTCTTGAAAAGATGACCTTTGCAGACTGGAAATTGGACTTGGACAGCGCCCTGAATCCTCAAGTGACTATTGACGACGCCTATGATTTGGTCATGAAGTCCGTAGAACCTTTGGGACAAGAATATTGTCAGGAAGTTGCTCGTTATCAAGAAGAGCGCTGGGTGGACTTTGCTGCCAATAGTGGCAAGGATTCTGGCGGTTATGCGGCGGACCCATATCGTGTGCATCCTTATGTTCTCATGAGCTGGACTGGTCGTTTGAGCGATGTTTATACCTTGATTCATGAAATCGGGCATTCTGGTCAATTCATCTTTTCAGATAATCACCAGAGCTACTTCAACGCCCACATGTCGACCTACTATGTTGAAGCACCGTCAACTTTCAATGAATTGCTTCTCAGTGATTATTTGGAGCACCAATCTGACGACCCTCGTCAAAAACGCTTTGCTCTGGCTCACCGCTTGACAGACACCTACTTCCATAACTTTATTACCCACCTCTTAGAAGCAGCCTTCCAGCGTAAAGTGTATACATTGATTGAAGAAGGAGAAACTTTCGGAGCAAGCAAACTCAACAGCATTATGAAGGAAGTTTTGACCGATTTCTGGGGAGATGCCATTGAAATCGATGATGATGCAGCTTTGACTTGGATGCGCCAAGCTCACTACTACATGGGCTTGTATAGTTACACTTACTCAGCAGGACTAGTCATCTCGACTGCGGGTTACCTTCATCTGAAACATTCAGAAACTGGAGCTGAGGACTGGCTCAATCTCCTCAAATCAGGTGGTAGCAAGACACCACTTGAGTCAGCTATGATTATCGGTGCTGATATTTCAACAGACAAACCACTCCGTGATACCATCCAATTCTTGTCTGACACAGTTGATCAGATCATCACCTACAGTGCCCAGTTGGGAGAGTAAATTAAAAGAGTCTGGGACAAAAGTCTAACCTTAAATAAAAAAGCGAATAAAACGAGTTATCTGATACTCAGAATTCTGTCTTGTTCGCTTTTTTTCTAATCTATCGATTTTAAAAATTTATAATAAAGAATTCCTAAAATCAAAATTTTTTGTCCTAGCCTCTTAAATTATCCCCAAAAGCTATCTTCTTCAGCTTGATCTGAAGAGAAGAGCCAAACTTCTTTGATTTTTCCGTCTTCAATACGGAAGAGATCAATCCCGTTCATATTGAGTTCAGTACCATCAGCCCGTGTTCCAAGAAAAGTAACATTGGCTGCGATTAAATTCTTATTGTCAGAAACCCAATTTGTTATCACCTTAAAGGTTCCATTAGTTTTCTCAGCAAATGTAGCCAGATGAGTTCCTAGCTTGTCCTTACCAACAACTGTACCAGATATACTATGATTACCAGGTTGATGCCAGACAATATCGTCTGCCATCGTTTCAAAGACACCAGGAAAGTCACCAGCAATTAAAGCTTGGTTATAAGCGTTGAAAATTTCTAAGTTTGTTGACATATATATTCTCCATTTCTTTTTTATGATATAATTGTAACAGTTACAAACAAAAAAACAAGTAGGCACTTTTTCGATAGCTAGTATCAAAAGTGGTACTATTATTGATACTAAAAGATAAATTTTTTTTAAAAAAATAGAAAGAAGATATTTTATGACAAATAAAGTGAGTGAGTATGGTATTTGTCCATTTGCGACAACGCAGAGGGTTTTAACGGGGAAATGGGCACTGGTAATCATTTATCAGTTGAGTACGGGTACTAAACGATTTAAAGAATTGCAGAGATTATTGCCTGGGATTACTCAAACTATTTTGACCCGTCATCTCCGTCAATTAGAAAAGGATAAGATTGTTCAACGAAAGGTCTATGCCGAAGTTCCACCACGAGTTGAGTACAGCTTAACCAAAATGGGGCAGGAATTCAGAGTTGTTTTAGATGCTGTCGAGAAATGGGGTATAGATTATATCAAGCTGCTAGAAATGTAGAGGTATTGACCATGTATAAAGAGTTACTCAGAAAAATATCTGAAGAAAGACCAAGTTATCATCAGGAAGAAATCCAGTGGTTGCTTGATCATTTGGGAGATCCTTCTCCAGAAATTCGTGATGACCTTGTTTTTACAAGCTTTGCTAGAGGGATTCAGGAAGAACTATTTACACAGGAACAATTTCATTTCATTGCTGAAGGGATTTCATCTGATGGAGGATTAGATAAAGAGATTGATAAGGTAGGTCTGTCAACCCTTGAACGTTCTTTTAGGGCGCTTATTTATGTAAATCTCTTGTCTGCAGATGCCAACCAGCAATCGATTTTTTATCAGGGATTAAAAGCAGAAATTCGTAATGTCCTTTTAAATCAAGGCTTGCACTATCTTTCAAAAGAAAAGGATACAACGGGTTTTTCAAGTCAGTATGGTTGGGTTCATGCTTTTGCACATGGAGCCGATTTACTGACAGAGGTGGTTTGTCATCCAGACTTTCCTAAAAACAGAGTTCATGAAGTATTTGATATACTTGGCCAACTATTTAAAAGAATTTCGATTCGTTTTACAGATGATGAGGATTGGCGTTTAGCAAGAGTGATCTATGAACCTATTTTACAAGGGAAGTTGGAGCAAGAGCAAGTAGCTTCTTGGATAAAAGCTGTTGACTTTCCGATAGAAGAAAGGGAAGATTTTTATAAATTTTCCAACTTCAGATCCTGTCTGTTGGAAGTCTATGTCCAACTTGACCAGAGAAATAGTTTACAAGATGACTTGAAAGAAGCTATCCAGTCTTTTCAATACTAGGGATAAGCTAATATTACTTATTGAAAGAGTTTCTATTGTACCCTCCTAACTAATAATGAAAACTAATAAAAGAGGTTGAATCATTTTCCAACCTCTTTTCTTGTATCTTAATGGAATTGCATACCACCATCAACGATAATGGTTTGTCCTGTAATGTAGTTTGAATCTGGCCCTGCAAGGAAGCTGACAGCAGCAGCCACATCTTCTGGTTCAGATAGACGTTTTAGAGTAATATCTTTTGCAAATGTCTGCATACCCCATTCGTCATCTTTTCCTGCATTTTTACCAACTTCATGAGCGATGTCGTACATCATTGGTGTTTTCACAATACCTGGTGCGTAGGCGTTAACAGTGATGCCTGAGTCTGCTAAATCACGTGCTAATGTTTGCGTGATTCCGCGAACAGCAAATTTTGTTCCACCATAAACAGTTAGATTTGGATTGCCCACTACACCGGCTTGAGAGGTTGCGTTGATAATTTTACCTCCGTGGCCAAGTGCTTTAAATTGCGCTTGTGCAGCTTGTGACCCCCAAATGACACCACCAACGTTGATACCGAAAGTGCGTGTAAATTGTTCCTCAGTAATTGTATCAAGAGGAGTAGTTGGAGCAACACCAGCGTTATTTACAACAACATTCAAATCACCAAAATGGTCAACAACCTTTTGAAATGCTTGTGCAACTTCGGCCTGTTTCGAAACATCAGCCACGACAGCAAAGGCATTTTCAGCTGATAATTCGGCAACAGCTTTTTCAGCTGTTTCGGGATTGTAGTCTAAGACTCCTACCTTAAAGCCATCTTGAACCAATCGTTTTGCGATTGCAAAACCGATTCCTTGACCTGCACCTGTGACAATAGCAACTTTAGACATATGATTCCTCCTTGGTATCCACGATACCATTCAAACGTTCATAAAAGAACAGCAAAGTTGTAAAAATTAGTTCAAATTAGGGGTTGAACAACATATCCGAACTATGTTAATAGTATATAACTTTAGAAAAAATGTTTCAAATAAACACTACCGTTTTTATAGAATTTTGTCCTGAAAATTTCCAAGCAATTTTCTTGAAACCCTTTCCCTCTTTTGATAGACTAGTATCTAGTTTTTGAAAAAAGGAGAAAGAAAATGAAAAAATTTGTCGCTGAGTTAATCGGTACCTTTATGCTTGTGTTCGTCGGAACAGGAGCTGTTGTTTTTGGAAATGGTCTTGATGGCCTTGGTCACCTAGGGATTGCCTTTGCCTTTGGTCTGGCAATCGTAGTTGCAGCTTACTCAATCGGAACTGTTTCAGGTGCTCACTTGAACCCAGCTGTTTCGATCGCTATGTTTGTAAACAAACGTTTGTCATCAAAAGACCTTGTCAACTACATCCTTGGTCAGGTTGTTGGAGCTTTCTTAGCATCTGCTTCTGTCTTCTTCCTCTTGGCTAACTCAGGCATGTCAACTGCTAGTCTTGGTGAAAATGCCTTGGCAAACGGTGTTACTGTCTTTGGTGGTTTCTTGTTTGAAGTCATCGCAACTTTCTTGTTTGTCTTGGTTATCATGACTGTGACATCAGCAAGCAAAGGAAATGGTGCGATTGCTGGTTTGGTAATCGGTTTGTCCTTGATGGCAATGATCCTTGTGGGATTGAACATTACTGGACTTTCAGTTAATCCAGCTCGTAGCTTGGCACCAGCTGTCTTTGTAGGTGGCGCAGCCCTTCAACAAGTATGGATTTTCATCCTTGCCCCAATCGTTGGTGGTGTTCTTGCAGCTCTTGTTGCGAAAAACTTCCTTGGAACAGAAGAATAATTGAAATTCAAAAAGCCTTGCTCTGAACTGCACCCCAAAAGTTAGACAGAAAAAATCTAACTTTTGGGGTGCTTTTATTATGAAATTAACTTATGATGATAAAGTTCAGATCTATGAACTTAGAAAACAAGGATATAGCTTAGAGAAGCTTTCAAATAAATTTGGGATAAACAATTCTAATATTAGGTACATGATTAAATTGATTGATCGTTATGGAATAGAGTTCGTCAAAAAAGAAAAAAATCGTTACTATTCTCCTGAATTAAAACAAGAAATGATTGATAAAGTTCTACATGAAAACTGGTCTCAAGATAGAGTTTCTCTCGAATATGCTCTCCCAAATCGTGGTATGCTTCCAAATTGGATGGCACAATACAAGAAAAACGGGTATACTATTGTTGAGAAAACAAAAGGGAGACCATCTAAAATGGGACGTAAACCAAAGAAGAAACCCGAAGAGATGACAGAGTTAGAACGACTTCAAGCAGAAAACGAGTACCTGAGAGCGGAGAATGCTGTCCTAAAAAAGTTGAGAGAACTCCGCTTGAAGGAGGAAAAAGAGAAAGAAGAAAGAAAGAAATTGTTCAAGAATTAATCACTGATTTTTCGTTAGATATTCTTCTAAAAACCATTAAACTCGCTCGTTCGACCTACTACTATCATTTGAAACAGCTAGACAAACCAGATAAGGATCAAAAGCTTAAAGCTGAAATTCAAGCTATTTTTACCGAACAAAAAGGAAATTACGGATATCGTCGAATCCATTTAGAATTAAGAAATCGTGGTTATGTGGTCAATCATAAAAGAGTTCAACGCTTGATGAAAGTGCTCAATTTACAAGCTAGAATCCGCAAGAAACGCAAGTATTCTTCTCATAAAGGAGATGTTGGCAAGAAAGCAGACAACCTTATTCAACGCCAATTTGAAGCAGCTAAACCAATGGAAAAGTGTTATACGGACGTGACAGAATTTGCCATTCCAGCAAGTACTCAAAAGCTTTACTTATCACCAGTTTTAGATGGTTTTAATAGCGAAATTATCGCCTATAATCTTTCAACTTCACCTAACTTAGAACAAGTAAAAACAATGTTGGAACAGGCCTTCACAGAGAAGCACTACGAGAATACGATTCTTCATAGTGACCAAGGTTGGCAATATCAACACGATTCTTATCATCGCTTCCTAGAGAGTAAGGGAATTCAAGCATCCATGTCACGTAAAGGTAACAGCCCAGACAACGGCATGATGGAATCTTTCTTTGGCATTCTGAAATCGGAGATGTTTTATGGTTATGAGAAGTCATTTGAGTCGCTCAACCAATTGGAACAAGCCATTGTAGACTATATTGATTACTACAACAATAAACGAATTAAGGTTAAACTAAAAGGACTCAGTCCTGTGCAATACAGAACTAAATCCTTCGGATAAATTATTTGTCTAGCTTTTTGGGGTCAGTACACTCCTCATCTTGAGGAACAGGGCTTTTTTGTTTGAGTTTAACGGTTGTCAATTTTCTCAGGATAAAGGTCGTGTTGGAAGAGGCGTTGTTCTGCCAAGCCTTCATACTTAGTTCCAGGCTTACCGTAGTTGTAGTAGGGGTCGATTGAAATGCCACCGCGCGGAGTGAATTTTCCCCAGACTTCCAAATAGCGAGGGTCTAGCAAGTTGACCAAGTCTTTCCCGATGGTATTGATACAGTTTTCGTGGAAATCTCCGTGGTTTCGGTAGCTAAAGAGGTAGAGTTTGAGGGATTTTGACTCAACACAGAGCTTGTCAGGAATGTAGGAAATATAAATAGTCGCAAAGTCTGGCTGAGCAGTGATTGGGCAAAGTGAGGTAAATTCAGGACAGTTAAATTTGATGAAATAGTCATTTTCCACATGACGATTGTCAAAGGATTCCAGGACTTCTGGTTGATATTCGAAAATGTAGTTGGTTTCTTTGTTGCCTAGTAGGCTTAGGTTTTTCATTTCTTCTTGTTGTGACATGATTTTTTCTTTCTAATTTTATACTCAATGAAAATCAAAGAGCAAACTAGGAAGCTAGCCGCAGGCTGTACTTGAGTACGGTAAGGCGAAGCTGACGTGGTTTGAATTTGATTTTCGAAGAGTGTTAAACACCACGTTGATTATCGTAGAGGAGGGTATGGAGTTGAGGAAGGACGCGGACATTGCCCCAGCTATCGTCAGTAGCGACGCGTTCCCAGAGTTCTTTGAGACGGTTCAGTTGATCTTGGATAATATTGCCTGTGGCCTTTGGCTCAGGATTTCCAGCTGATAAGAAGAGGACATCTGGTTGGTAGCGTTCTTGAATACCTTTGGCAAAGGCTAGATCTGCATCATCAAAGACAGGGATTTTAAAGGTGACCTTGTCTGGATCCAGTTGGGAAACGATAAAGTCCAGGGTCTCAAAGTTGACTTCCATCTTGGATGAAGGAGGTTTGGGACTCAGAGTGACCTGGTCGATGTCTTTCAACCAATTTTGCCAGCGAGAGCCTTGAGTTTCAACAGCCAGAGTGACACCACGTTCCTTGAGTTTGGTTACTAGTTCAGCCATGTTGGCTGCTAGGATAGCAGGATTTCCCCCAGATAGGGTTACATAGTCGTAGCTCCCCAATTTATCCAAGGCAGCAATAACCTCGTCAGCAGTCATACGAGTTGGCTTTTCAGAACCATCCCAAGTAAAGGCAGAATCGCACCAGTCGCAGTGGTAGTCGCAACCAGCAGTGCGGACAAACATGGTTTTCTGCCCAATAGCACGACCTTCGCCTTGAAAGGTTGGGCCGAAAATTTCCAGAACTGGTAGTTTGAGGACACGTTCCCTAGTCATCTAACCACTCCCGTCTAAACTCCGCAAAGGCAGTCGGAGTCTCATAGAGGCGAACGTATTCCAAACGGAGACCACGTTCGTCTGGCAACTCTTGGTTCATGGTTTGGAAAATCCAGTAAACCATATTTTCAGCAGTCGTGTTCATATAGGGAAGAGTTTCATTGAGATAGCGATGATCCAAGTGGGGTTCTAAGTAGTTCTTGTAGATTACTTTGATGTCTCCGAAATCGTAGGTCATGCCACGTTCATCTAAAAATCCACTGACAGCAATCTGCAGATGATAGGTGTGGCCGTGCAGGGACTTACATTTTCCCTCATAGTGAAAGAGGTGGTGGGCAGCATCGAAGGTAAATTCTTTTGATACCAAGGTTCTGTGAGGATTGTAGACAAGAGACTCCCCGGTCTCCTGTTTGATTTCTTTGGGTGCAAAAAACATTAGGCCTCTCCTTTCTGTGAGAGATAAACATCTAAACCATGTTGACGTAGGTGGCAGGCTGGGCAATCTCCACAGCCACTTCCGATAATCCCGTTGTAGCAGGTTAAGGTCTTTTCACGAACATAGTCAAAGGCACCGAGTTGGTCGGCTAATTCCCAAGTTTCAGCCTTGTCTAGCCACATGAGAGGTGTTTGGATAACGAAGTCGTAATCCATGGCAAGGTTGAGGGTAACATTAAGGGATTTGACAAAGACATCTCGACAATCGGGGTAGCCTGAGAAGTCTGTCTCGCAGACACCTGTCACGATATCTTTAATGCCACGTTGCTTAGCAAGGACTGCCGCAAAGGACAGAAAGAGGTGGTTGCGACCGTCAACGAAGGTATTGGGAATCTCTCCCTCTTTTTGCTCAATCTCTAGATCAGAAGTCAAGGCATTTTCAGTGATTTGCCCCAGCAGAGACATATCTAGGATATGATGACGAATCCCCTGTTCCTTGGCGATTTCTCTAGCAACTTGAATTTCGAGATGATGGCGTTGACCGTAGGCAAAGGTAACGGCTTCGACCGTTTCATAGTGTTCTTTAGCCCAAAAGAGGCAGGTTGTAGAATCTTGACCGCCACTAAAGACGACCAAGGCTGATTGACGTTTCATAGTACTCCTTCTAAAATGGGGAATGTTCAGAGCACGCAAAAAGCTCCCTTGAGGGAGCTAAAAAATACCAAGTCAAGGTTTTTTTTAGCGATGGCATGTCCCAAACATCGTAATATTCTACCTATAGTCTAGCATATTTTTTGAAAAATGGCAAAGGGCAAGAAAAAAGAGACCAAAGCAAGTACTTGGTCTCTCGTTTGATTAGCTCAATTCAGCAACGATGGCCTTGATTTGTTCTGCTGTGTGAACACCTGCAACTTGTTTGACAACTTGGCCGTCTTTTTTGAAGAGAAGAGTTGGGATAGACATGATTCCAAAGGCACGAGCTGTGTTTGGATTTTCATCAACGTCCATTTTAACGATTTTCAAGACATCTTCTGAAAGTTCTTCAGACAATTTATCCAAGATTGGACCTTGCATACGACATGGACCACACCAAGTTGCCCAGAAGTCTACCAAGACCAAACCGTCTTTTGTTTCTTGTTCGAATGTTGCATCTGTAATTGCTTTTGCCATTGTATTTCTCCTTTTTTAGTTATATTGGCTTAAATCTTGTTTCATGAGATAGAAGAAGACATCTCCATAAGTCCCATGGTAGTCCAAATCATGACCGTTGTAGGTTAATTTTTGGACAGGGTAGTAGTCTGCGACGCCGATAAGGCAAGCTTGTTGCGAACGATCAAAGTCTTCATAAGATTCGAAAGTTACAGTTCTTTCATTCTTGCTGGCATCTAGATAGGTAATTTCAATCATATTTAAAACTCCTTTGTTTAATGATGATTTTATTTTACTCCTTGTAAAAGAGAATGTCAAGAAAAATGATTGCGCACGCAACTTTTTTCTAAAATCATCTTAAATCAAGAAATCCAAACCAGTTTCCAAGCTCTCTTCAACAGCCTTTTGTAGAGTGGCCAGTGTCTTTTGCCCATCACTTGTCAGGCAGATAAAGCTAGAGCGTCTATCTTGATCACAACACCTGCGACTAAGTAGACCGCAATTTTTGGCTTCCAAGCGAGCCACCATCCGAGAAACAGCGCTCGGGCTCAGATGAAGTTTATCTGGGAGGTCAATCTGACGTAGAGATTTTTCTTGAGCCAAGTCCAGATAGTAGAGCAGGTAAAACTCTTTCAAGGTCAGACTTTGCTCGCTCTGCTGGGCAATAGTCTCTTCCAAGAGACTTTCAATTTCTTTCTGACGCCGATTGAAGTCAAACCATTTTTCCAAGTAGGTCATAGTATCTCCTTTCTTTTTAGAGTTATAAGATAGAAGAATGTCCATTCACGGACAGTCTCTGCATCACAAGATGATTGCGCACGCAATAATTATACTACTTTTCAAAAGAGCTGGCAAGAAAGACGCAGGCATCTCTTATCCTAAATCATGCCTGTTTTCACAAGTCAAGAATTGTTTGTATCCCCTTTCCTTTCTAATTTTTATTATCCCTTGTGCATTTCCTTGAAATTTTCTGAAAAAAGAGTAAACTGGTATGCAAGAAGTCTATTTCGTGGAGTTTAGGATGAAATTATATGTTCAATTAATGATTCTCTTTGTGATTTCTCTAATCGGAGAGGGAATTTCCAGTTTCTTTCATTTGCCTATCCCAGGCAGTATTATCGGCTTGATTATTCTCTTTCTAGCCCTACAATTTAAGTGGCTGAGAACCAGACATGTCAATATGGTTGGGAATTTCTTGCTGGCCAATATGCCCATTCTCTTTTTGCCACCAGCAGTGGGAATCATGGAGAAGTTTGATGTGATTGCTCCCTATCTCTTGCCCATTGTTTTGATTGTCTTTTTTGCGGCTGTCATCAATATTATCCTCATAGCCTTGGTAGTTCAGTTCATCAAGAGACGGTTTGAGGGAGATTATGAGAAAGGAGATGCCAAATGAGTGAATTTGTTTCCAATCCCCTGTTTGGGCTTGCCCTGTCTATCCTAGCTTATCTAGTAGGAATGCTGATTTACAGACGTTTTCCCCATCCTTTGACAACGCCCTTGCTTTTGTCAGCTATTTTCATTATCATCTTTCTAAAGGTGACGGGTATTTCTTACCAAGATTACTACCAAGGTGGGGTTTATCTGAACAACTTGATTGTCCCATCGACCGTGGCTCTAGGGATTCCGCTTTATAAGAGTTTTCACTTGATGAAGCACCATGCTCGGAGTATTCTCTTTGGTAGTCTGCTAGCGGTAGTGGTCAATACCTCTTTCACAGCCCTTGTAGCTAAAATCTTTGGCATGGACTTTTTCCTAGCCATTTCTCTCTTTCCTAAGTCAGTGACAACCGCCATGGCAGTGGGGATCACAGAAAAATTACAAGGCTTGACGACCGTGACCTTGGTTGTTGTAGTGGCGACTGGGATTTTAACCAGTGTGATTGGACCAACCCTTTTGAAGTGGTTGAAAATTGACGACCCAGTAGCAGTCGGACTTTCCCTTGGAGGAACAGGCCACGCAGTTGGAACAGGAACTGCCTTTCGATATGGTTCTGTAGCAGGAGCCATGGGTGGCTTGGCTATCGGTGTCACCGGTATTCTCTATGTCTTTGTCAGCCCCATTGTAGCCAGTTTGATATTGAGTTAAAAAGCAAGGAATTTGAGTTCCTTGCTTTTTCAAATCGTATGTTATAGAGTATTATTTTTCTTTGCTTAAGTGAATGACTTGGTCATAGTGCTTTAAGTCTTCTTCCGTGTAGTGGTGAATGACTTCAATGACTGTTTGAGGTAGGGAGAAGAGCAAGTCACTAATCTTTCTGCTATTTTCCAAGTCAAGATTGGTCTTAATCTCATCAGCTAAGATGAGCTGGCTATCATGGTAGAGGGCGCGAGCGATTTCAAGGCGTTGTTTCTCGCCACCAGATAGACTATCATTTCTGAGCGTTCGATTTTTCAAATGTTCTAATCCTGTTTTTTTGAGGATATGATTTAAAGTCTCTTTATTTTTATCCAGTCCCAGAAGGATATTGTCTTCCAGAGATAGCGTGTCAAAGTAATGGCTATCTTGGAGAATATAGGAACTAATACTTGTGATTTCTTGACGTGACAGGTTCTGACCAGAAAAGCTAATCTGACCACTTGTTGGTGTTTCTTCTCCATGAATGATATTGAGCAGGGTTGTTTTACCAGAGCCACTTTCCCCGATAATGGCGATTTTTTCTCCTTGCTTGATGTGTATGGAAACCGGAGATAAGAGGCTATTCCCATCTTTTTCTAAGGAGATGCTGTTAAGCTGGATAGGGAAAATGTTTTCTATGCTTCTAGGCGAGATGAAGTCAGACTGGTTCAAAAGTTTTTGGTATTTATTGAGAAGAGTTCGATTCGCTTTTCGGGTGTTGGTAAAGTAAGCCAACTCTTGGAATTGATAGCCGATATTATGGGAAACTAGATAGATGGCCACAAAACTCGCCGCATCTAAATAATTATAGTAGGTCATAAAGCCACCGATGACGATTGGTGTGACAGAACAAAAGGCATCGATGCTATTGATCAAGAGACTGTTTAAAGTTCGTTGCTTTTCATAGTTAATTTCGGCATCTAGACTGGTTTGTAATTGCTTTTGATAGCGAGCAAAAAAGTAGTCTTGCCCCTGATAATGGCGAATTTGTTGGCTACCACCAATAAAATTTGTCAAGCTTGCTAAGTAGCTCTGGTTAACAGTGGACCGCTTTTCAGAAAGTGAATCCAAACGCTTGGATCCAATAGCACTGCAGAGTACAGGAAAGGAGTAGAAGAGGATGAAAATCAAACCCAAGTAAAAATTGGTCCATAGGGCATAGAGAATGGACACAGTTGTGAAGCCAAGAGAAGAAATGATGATGACCGTTGGCTCAATATAGCTTTCTTCTAGTTGCTTGACGTCGTTTTCTAGGTCAGACAAAATATCCTTTTCATCAATCTCATAACTGTTTAAAAATCGCTTGAAAATAGCACTCTTGATTCCATATTTGAAGTCAGTAATCAAACGGGCGTAGTAATAGCGTTTCCCAGCCAAACCTAGTAAGAGGATGAGATTACCAAGGATTCCTAGAATCAATACTTTCCAAAGAATGCCTAGCTCTTGATTGGTAAAACTAGCAACAATATTTTGAACAAGGGCTGGTGTGATAATCGCTTCCAGCCAGGTAACGGCAATAGAAAAGAAGTAAAGTACGAGGTGTTTCTTAGTAACAAATCTTCTCAGCATAAAGAGTTGACCTCCTTATCGATATACATGTAATTAGTTTTAAAGTCATTATACTCCTTTATCTCAAATACTTCATATAAAAATATAATTTTTGGTGGATATACAATTAAATGACAATGTCAAAATGTAACAGATTAAATAAAAAGCGAACAAAACAGAATTCATTGTTTCGATTCGCTTTTTGTATTATTATCTAGATTTCTTGCATCTCTGATAACATTTAGTCTGGGCAGGTACACTAATAGTTGATGGAAAAAAATGTGTACTTTAGATTATTTCCAAGCGCCACTGGCATCTACATAGTAGCCATCTGGTGTGTAGGTATTGTGAAGCATCTTACCTGATGAAGCAAGGTAATACCAAGATCCGCTATCTTTCACCCAGCCTGTTGCCATAGAACCTGAGTTGTTTAGATAATACCAAGATCCGCTATCTTTCACCCAGCCTGTCGCCATTGAACCTGACTTGTTTAGGTAATACCAAGAGCCACTATCTTTCATCCAACCTGTTGCCATAGCACCTGAGTCTTTTAGGTAATACCAAGAGTGATTATCATATAGCCAATCACTAGCAATCATGGCTCCTGATGATGTAAAGGCATACCAGTTGCCACCTTGATAGAGCCAAGTTTGATTGAACATGACTCCTTTATCATTCATAAAGTACCAGTTTCCATTGTCCTTAACCCAAGCATTCTGCACTAATTGACCTTGTTTTTGATAGTACCAGGTTTCATCGTCACCATTTTTTCGATTTATCCAGCTTTCTGCTTTTACAATCGGATAAAGTGTTCTGAAGGCTCCTCCCCCCTTGTAGGAATGACTGATAACTCCTGGTTTTACAAGTTTCATACCACCAGACTCCTCTGCCCAAGCATAGACTTTTTGACCATTGAGAGTCTCTGGTAAGGTAGCAGTGTAGGTCTTGGTTTGATAGTCCCATTTTGTATCAAGGTAGGTGTATTGATCATTTGATTCTTTAATATGGTAGTATCCACTCTTTCCACCATTATATACGTCATCTACCACTTTAGTGGACCAGGTCTTCACTTCATTTCCGCTCTTGGCCTCGACCTTGATATCTCCTCTATAGCCATAAGGTACATAGAAATTCAGGTAACGCCCTTTTGTACCGACCATAGAATTGTCTCTTTCTTGACCTAGGAAATTGACAGTCTGATCTTGACCGTTGAGACTGACCGTCCACTCGATTTTCTCGGTTTGTGGCAAATCTAAGACTTTGATATCTACTTCATGGCCATTATTAAATCGGAGAATTTTGCCATCTTGATACTTAACACCACCCTTGATAACCCATTCTTCTTCCAATTCGAAGGCCTTTCCTGAATGAGGGAAAGCTAGTAAAGCTAGACCTGCTAGAGACAAACCAAATAGTGTGATTTTTTTTGATACTTTCATTTTCTTGACTCCTTATTTTTGGAATAAAACAAATTGACTGTTTTTAGGGTAAACTGATACATGTTGCTCCTTATTACTGCTTGATGCAGCTTCAAGGACTAGAGGATAAGAGTATTGATACAGTTCCTCTAAAGTGATTTTTCCGTTAGTATTGGTGTCTGCCATAGGCGAAATCATTCTATTTTGAAGTGAATCCCAACCTGTCCCCATTGCCCAGTATCTGGTGGCAAGACTACCTACTCCGACTAGACTATACGATTCTTCATCCATACAAGAGGCACATAGTACGAGGAATTTAGAATCAAGCATTTCACCATTCTTACTTGCTACATCTCCTGTTGAGAATCCTGCCAAAAATGCTTGTTCATCAAATCTATCTTCAGACTTGGAGGCAACCTTTTTGTTTGGTTTATTTGCATCTATAATTTTTCCTGAATAGCAACAATCTAGCATAACCACAAACTTACCTTTGTATTGTTTCAGTATAGATGCCAATTCCCAACCTGAAAATGTCTGACCATCGCTACCAATGGCTATCGTCCCATCTTCTCCACCATGACAAGTAAGGTAAAGATAGTTCACATCGCTTTCGCTAGAAGATTTGAAAAGTTCTTGCATTTTTGCAATAATCTCGGACTTAGTTTTATCTGGGAAACGAACAACTTTACTAAAGTTTTGGTTGCTAAAAACCTTTTCCATAGTATTAACGTCTTCGATAGGTACAGCGGTTGTTGATGTTTCACCAAGAACTAAAGCACGGCGATTAATCGTTTGTCTTGCTCCACTACTAGCAAAGAAATAAGTATCATCTCCAATATTGTGCCAACCTGTCTGCATAGCACCGCTATCAGCTAAATAATATTGTTTTCCTTCGATAGTCTGTAGGCCAGTTTGCATGACACCGCTAGTATTTAAATAGTACCAACTACCAGAAATCAAACACCATCCTGTTTTCATAGCACCACTATCATCTAGATAATACCAATTTCCATACTCATTGAACCAACCTGTTTTCATCCAACCTTCACTATCAAAATAGTACCAGGTTTCATTAATCTTTTCCCACCCGTTTTTAGTGTAAGAACCGTCAGAATGTTTATACCACCAACGGCCATTCGATTGAATCCAACTGCCATTAGAGTGGCTATAAGCCTTGGGAGAAATAGATTCTTGAGCAGAAACTGGACTATTTACTGGTAGTGTTGTCACTAGGCTCAGTAAAGCAACTGATGACAATAAAATTTTTTTCATAATCATATTGTCCTTTCTGTTTTATTTTTGTATAATCATAATCATATCACAAATAAAAAAACAGGTTTAATTTTTTGCAGAAATGGAAGAGGAATACTATGGAAAATTTTGGAGCAGTTTTAAAGTGCTTGCCTTTTGTAGTATAATTGTCTTGCATCTCTGTGCCTTTCTTATGTTTTTGACTGAATAAAAGTCTAATAAGTAGGAGAGGTTCTTTTCCATAATTTCTCGAATAGAACACAAAAAAGCGAACAAAACAAAATTCGTTGTTTCGATTCGCTTTTTGTATTATTATCTAGATTTTTCTTGCAGTACTGATAACATTTAGTCTGAGCATGTACCTAATAGTTGATGGCAAAAAATGTGTACTTTAGATTATTTCCAAGCGCCACTGGCATCTACATAGTAACCATCTGGTGTGTAGGTATTGTGAAGCATCTTACCTGATGAAGCAAGGTAATACCAAGATCCGCTATCTTTTACCCAGCCTGTTGCCATAGAACCTGAGTTGTTTAGATAATACCAAGATCCACTATCTTTGATCCAACCTGTCGCCATAGAACCTGAGTCTTTTAGGTAATACCAAGAGTGATTATCATATAGCCAGTCACTAGCAATCATAGCTCCTGATGGTTTAAAGGCATACCAGTTGCCACCTTGATAGAGCCAAGTTTGATTGAACATGACTCCTTTATCGTTCATAAAGTACCAAGTTCCCTTGTCCTTAACCCAAGCATTTTGAACTAATTGTCCTTGTTTTTGATAGTACCACTTTTCACTGTAATTATTTTTTA
Source organism: Streptococcus mitis (assembly GCF_023110375.1). Lineage (GTDB taxonomy): Bacteria > Bacillota > Bacilli > Lactobacillales > Streptococcaceae > Streptococcus > Streptococcus mitis_CI. The sequence goes on from NZ_JALDVV010000006.1 coordinate 85,344, forward strand.
GCCAGCTTTCTGCTTTTACAATCGGATAAAGTATTTTGAAGGCTCCTGCCCCCCTGTAGGAATGACTGATAACTCCTGGTTTTTGAAGTTTCAATTCTTCATAGTCGTCTGCCCAAGCAAAGACTTTTTGACCATTGACAGTCTCTGGTAAGGTAGCAGTGTAGGTCTTAGTTTGATAGTCCCATTTTGCATCAAGGTAGGTGTGTTGATCATTTGATTCGTCAATACGGAAGTAACCACTCTTTCCACCGTCATTATATACATCATCTACTACTTTAGTGGACCAGGTCTTTACTTCATTTCCGCTCTTGGCTTCTACCTTGATATCTCCTCTATAGCCATAAGGAACATAGAAATTCAGGTAACGCCCCTCTGTACCGACCATAGACTTGTCCTTTTCTTGACCTAGGAAATTGACTGTCTGATCTTGACCATTGAGACTAACCGTCCACTCGATTTTCTCAGTTTTTGGCAAATCCAATACTTTGATATCTACTTCATTGCCATTATTAAATCGGAGAATTTTGCCATCTTGATACCAAACATCACCCTTAATAACCCACTCTTCTTCAAGCTCAAAGGCCTTTCCTGAATGAGGGAAAGCCAGTAAGGCTAGACCAGCTAAAGACAAACCAAATAATGTGATTTTTTTTGATACTTTCATTTTCTTAACTCCTTATTTTTGGAATAAAACAAATTGACTGTTTTCTGGATAAACTTCAATATGTTGTTTATGATTTTGTTTTAAGACTTGTTCACGTGAGTAAGAATACAATTCGTTTAGTGTGATTCTGTTGTTAAAATTTTGATCAGCAATTAAAGAACCTTGAGATTGCTGTACAGGGTCCCATCCTGAACCTAAAGACCAATATTTAGTTGCCAAACTTAAATCTCCACCACTAGAGGATTCCGCACCTCTTGATGAGCATAGTACTAAAAATTTAGAGTCAATCATCTCACCTGCTTTTTCGTTACCGCTTGTATTAGTAAATCCTAAAACAAATTCATCCATATCAAATTTTTCGGTAATAGACTCTTCATTAGATCTGATTGAATTATCTTTAGAAATAATTGTTCCAGCATGACAACAATCCAGCATAACAACAAACTTACCTTTATATTGTTTCAGTATAGACGCCAATTCCCAGCCTGAAAATGTCTGACCATCGCTACCAAGATAGATTCTTCCGTCTATTCCTCCATGACAAGTAAGGTAAAGATAGTTCACATCGCTTTCACTAGAAGATTCAAACAGTTCTTGCATTTTTGCAATAATCTCAGCTTTTGTTTTATCTGGGAAACGAACAACTTTACTAAAGTTTTGGTTGCTGAAAACCTTTTCCATAGTATTAACATCTGCTATAGGTACTGCTATCGTTGATGTTTCACCAAGAACTAAGGCACGGCGATTAATCGTTTGTCTTGCTCCACTATCAGCAAAGAAATAGGTATCGTCCCCAATGTTTTGCCAACCTGTCTGCATAGCACCACTAGTAGATAGATAATATTCGTTTCCACCGATAGTCTGTAGTCCTGTTTTCATGGCACCACTATCATCTAGATAATACCAGTTCCCAGATTCTTTAATCCAACCTGTCTTCATCCAACCTTCATTATCAAAATAGTACCAGGTGCCATTTATTTGTTCCCATCCATTTGTAGTATAAGAACCATCAGAATGTTTATACCACCAACGGCTACCAGACTTTATCCAACTTCCACTTGACTTACTATAAGTTGTTTGAGAGGATGATTCTTGAGCATAAACTGGACTATTTACTGGTAGTGTTGACACTAGGCTCAGTAAAGCAACTGTTGACAATAAAATTTTTTTCATGATATTATTGTCCTTTCTATTTTATTTTTGTATAATCATATCACAAATAAAAAAACCAGGTTTTATTTTTTGCAGAAATGGAAGAGGAATAGTATGGAAAATTTTGGAGCAGTTTTAAAGGATATCCGTATTTCAAAAAATTTTCGTCTTAAAGATTTGGCTTGTGATAAGATTAGTGAGTCCACTATTTCTCGTTTCGAAAATGGGATTACAAAATTATCTATTGATCATTTTTACATGTTGTTAAATCGTCTTGGAGTATCATTTTCGGAATTTGAAGAATTAGTTCATTGCTATTATTCCAAAAAAGAATGTTTTTTTGAAGAATTAGAACATGCTGTAAACTCTTCAGATATCATTTTGTTACAAGAACTAATAAAGAAAATAGAACTAAAACAAAAGCAGGAAAAAAGTTTATGCAATTGTCACATAAAATTGATTGCTGAACAACAGATTAATCGCCTTGCAAATCTTCCTTACAATGCATCTAAATGCAATGAGCTAATAAAGTATTTGCTTTCTGTAGATAATTGGATGGAGTATGAACTAAAAATTTTTTATAATTCGGTGTTTTTTATGAACACTAAAACCATAAGCTTACTATATAGAGTGGTAATCAAGAAAACACGACATTTTTTAAAAACTGATACCGGAACACATAGAGTAATTCCTTTATATTTATTTAATTTAGAATTATTATTAAAAAATAATTTGTTAGATAACGCTCAATTTTTTATAGATGATTTAGAAAATTTACTGACCAGACAAGGATATTATTTTGAAAAGACTTATTTGCTTTTTTTAAAAGGTATTTATCTCATAAAAACGAATCAAGTAGAGTTAGGTAAAAAAGAATGTTCCAAAGCTATGAAAATATGTAAGGAATATAATGATAGTGTCACAATAGAGAAATTAAACAAGACCTTTAAATCAGATTTAAAAGGATTTGTTTTTTAAATAAAGTTAGACAGAAAATGAGATAAAAGAAAAAGGATAGCCTCTCTGAACTGCACCCCAAAAGTTAGACATAAAAATCTAACTTTTGGGGTGTTTTTATTATGAAATTAACTTATGAAGATAAAGTTCAAATATATGAATTAAGAAAGAAAGGAGAGAGCTTTAGACAACTTTCAAATCAATTTAGGATAAACATTTCTAATCTTCAGTACATGATTAAATTGATTGATCGTTATGGAATAGAAATCGTCAAAAAAGGAAAGAATTGTTACTATTCTCCTGAAC
>NZ_JALDVV010000007.1:0-78882 GCF_023110375.1 Streptococcus mitis
AAAAGGACTTAGCCCTGTACAATACAGAACTAAATCCTTTGCTTAAATTAATTGTCTAACTTTTTGGGGTCAGTACACTCTGGGATGAGATGTTATCCTTTTTGATTTAAAAACTATTGTAAATTAACCTTATTTCTCAAGATGTAGTAGGTTCCGAGATAAAAGATAGCTATGAAAATGAGTTCTTTAAAAATGTCCGTACTTGCTCCCATATAGAAATTATCATTAAATCCTGCAAGTGAATTGACATAGAAGTTCGCACTGGTATTGAAGAAGACTTCAATAAAGCCAATGACGATTTTGATCCCAATGTAGGCTACAACAGCGAGTGCTGTGCGGTATTCGTTGAAAAGTTGTCCAATGGAAATAGCCAAGTAGATGCAGAGGATACTGGAAATGGTATTTAGTAGGAGAGATAACCCTACAAGAGAGAGTTGAGGAAGGTATGCTCCTACAAGTGGGAACCAGTCATAATGTGACATCCAATCTGGAACCGTTATAGTCACAATAAGAAAAGCACTTAGAACCAGTACAGCCGAGCTAAGTATAGACCAGATGAAGGCTCCGACTAATTTAGCAGTGATGATATAGTGCTCAGAAACTGGCAAGGTCAAAGTCAGATAGCCTTGTCGGTCATAGACACTACCTTTGAAGCGTTTGATAATCAAGAAAATGGTTGAAATCCCAAGTGTAATTATCAAGCCACCAAAGACGAGAGCCAGAAAGATAAATAGGAAAGGTTGGCTATCTTTGAAAGATATATAATTATAGTAGTGTCCTTGCATTCCTAGGGGGACTGAAAGGACTAGCACGGCTGCGTAGAGGGCTAAATACCACTTGTTAACATTTTTAAATTCGTAGCGAACTAAATTCCAAAACATAAATAATCTCCTTTGCTTAGGCCTTAAATTCCTGACGGAAGAGTTGGTCAATGGATTCACCTGATTCATAGCGAATATCATCTACATTTCCTTGACGAACGACTTTTCCATCCTTAAGGAAGACAATTTCATCCAAGATTGGCTCGATATCAGAAATCAAGTGGGTAGAAATCAAAACGGTAGAAGTTGGGGAGTAGTTGTTGATAATGGTATTGAGGATATACTCACGGGCTGCTGGGTCCACCCCACCAATGGGTTCGTCCAAAACGTAGAGACGAGCATCACGGCTCATAACCAAAATTAGTTGGACCTTTTCCTTGTTCCCTTTTGATAATTTCTTGAGACGACTATTTTCATCAATACCCAGGTCTGCAAGTAGATGATGGGCACGTTCAAGATTGAAATCTTTATAGAAGGTCTTGAAGTAGGTTAGGGCTTCTTTGACCTTCATTTGCTCATTGAGATAGGTCGTATCCGGCAAATAAGCTACGATAGCCTTGGTTGCTGGGCTTGGGTCCATGTCGTTGATAAGGACGCGTCCTTGGTCTGGTTGTAAGAGGCCATTGATTAGTTTAATCAAGGTTGTTTTTCCTGAGCCGTTTGGTCCAAGGAGACCAACAATTTTTCCAGCTGGGATGTCAAGGGAAACATTTTCAAGGGCTGGGGTTGCTCCATAAGATTTGGATACATTTTCAAATGCTAGTAATGACATAGGCTTAAACTCCTTTAATATAATCGCCGACTACGCCTGGTAGTTCTTCTTTTTCATAGCCAAAATGGGTCATGGAGGAAACGAAGTGTTCCAATTCTTCTTCCGATAATTGTTTGCGTGATTGGGCGATTAGCTCCTTATCCTCAGTCACAAATCGTCCAGTTGTTCGCTTGCTGTAGACAAATCCTTCTCGTTCAAGGTCTGACAAGGCTCTTTGGATGGTGTTTGGATTGACACCGGCCTCGCTAGCTAGCTCTCTCACGGTTGGAAGTTGTTGATTGGGTTCCAGTGTATGGGAAACAATCTGAAGCTTGATTTTCTCCATGATCTGTAAATAAATGGGTTTTTTGTTGTCAAATGTCCAGGACATCTTGGTCTCCTTTCTTTTATCCTTTTGTCTTAATTAAATAATACAACAAAACAAAAAACTTGTCAAGCAAAAAGAAGAATTGTTTTGGGAATCGTTTAAAAAATGGTATAATGAAAAGAAAACGATAAGGAGGGGAAGGATGCGTTGTCCAAAATGTGGGGCTACCAAGTCAAGTGTTATCGATAGTCGCCAAGCAGAAGAAGGGAACACTATTCGTAGAAGACGTGAGTGCGATGAATGCCAGCACCGTTTTACAACCTACGAACGGGTAGAAGAAAGAACCTTAGTGGTTGTTAAAAAAGATGGCACGCGGGAACAATTCTCCAGAGATAAAATCTTTAATGGGATTATCCGCTCAGCCCAGAAACGTCCTGTGTCAAGTGATGAAATCAACATGGTAGTCAATCGTATCGAACAGAAACTCCGTGGTCGAAATGAAAATGAAATTCAAAGTGAGGACATTGGTTCACTCGTCATGGAGGAGTTGGCTGAGTTAGATGAGATTACCTATGTGCGTTTTGCCAGTGTCTATCGTAGTTTTAAGGATGTTAGTGAGTTAGAGAGTCTGCTCCAACAAATCACTCAGTCCTCTAAAAAGAAAAAGGAAAGATAAATGAAGCCAATTGACCGTTTTTCTTATCTAAAGAATAATCGGGTGTCGCAAGATGCCTCATCTCTGGTACAGTGCTACCTCCCGATTATCGGTCAGGAGGCACTGAGCCTTTATCTTTATACGATTAGTTTTTGGGATAATGGCAGAAAAGAATACCTCTTTTCAAGTATTCTCAATCATCTCAACTTTGGGATGGACAGACTTTTAAAATCCTTGAAAATTCTATCTGCTTTCAATCTCTTGACACTCTATCAAAAGGGGGACGCTTATCAGCTAGCTATCCATGCCCCTCTCTCGAGTCAGGACTTCTTAGAACATCCTGTTTATCGCAGACTTTTGGAGAAAAAAATTGGCGATGCAGCTGTGGAGGATTTGAAACTTGAAAGTGCTGACGGTGAAGAAATCTCTGTCTCGCTCAATCAAGTCTTTCCAGACTTAGCAGAACTAGGAAATCAAGAAGACCTTAGTCTCAAGAAGAAAGTGGCCAACGATTTTGACTTGGACCATTTTCGTCAACTTATGGCTCGAGATGGGCTTCGTTTTGCGGATGAGCAGTCCGATGTCTTGAACCTCTTTGCCATTGCCGAGGAAAAGAAATGGACCTGGTTTGAGACCTATCAGTTGGCCAAGTCAACAGCTGTTTCCCAGGTTATTTCAACCAAGCGTATGCGGGAAAAAATTGCTCAAAAACCTGTTTCCTCTGACTTTAGTCCTAAGGAAGCAACCATTATCAAGGAAGCAAAAAGCAAAACTGCTCTGCAGTTCTTGGCAGAAATCAAGCAAACACGTAAGGCAAGTATTACCCAAACAGAAAGAGAACTTTTGCAACAGATGGCTGGCTTGGCCTTACTGGACGAAGTCATCAATATTATTCTCTTATTGACCTTTAATAAGGTAGATTCTGCAAACATCAATGAGAAATATGCCATGAAGGTAGCCAATGACTATGCCTATCAAAAGATACATTCGGCAGAAGAGGCAGTTCTTCGGATTCGTGAGAGAGGACAGAATAGTCAGGCTCAAAAAAGTAGTAAACCCAGTCCTACCAAGTCCAATGTACCCAAGTGGAGCAATCCAGATTATAAGAATGAAACCAGCGAGGAAACTCGTCTGGAACTAGAACGTAAGAAACAAGAACTATTAGCTCGATTAGAAAAAGGAGGAGATTAGATGGAAAGTGTCGGAGACGTACTCAAGCGTCAACCTAGCCGTTTTCATTATCAAGATTTGGTCCAGAAAATCATGAAGGACCCTGATGTTGCGGCCTTTATCCAGCAAGAAACCCTCAGCCCAGAGGAATTGAATCGCAGTATCTCCAAGTTTAATCAGTACATCACCGAGCGTGACAAATTTCTCCGTGGGGATACGGATTATATTGCCAAAGGCTACAAGCCGATTTTGGTTATGAATCATGGCTATGCGGATGTTTCTTACGAAGAAACTCCTGAACTAATCGCGGCGGAAAAAGAAGCGGCTATTAAGAACCGTCTCAAGTTAATCAATCTGCCAGCCAGTCTCAAGCAAGCTAGTTTGGCTCAAGTAGATTTGGATGATTTGGGTCGCTTGCCAGTTTTTGAAAAGTTATTAGCCTTCGTGGAGCAATATCCAGCTATTCGAAAAGGTCTTTACTTGTATGGAGATTTTGGTGTGGGAAAAAGTTTCATGGTGGCTGCCTTAGCCCATGATTTATCAGAAAAACGTGGTGTTTCATCCACTCTTCTCCACTATCCTAGCTTTGTCATTGATGTCAAAAATGCTATCGGTGATGGCAATGTCAAGACCTTGGTAGATGAGCTTAAACTGTCTGAAGTCCTGATTTTAGATGATATTGGTGCCGAGCAATCAACAGCTTGGGTGCGTGATGAAATCCTGCAAGTCATTCTTCAATATCGAATGCAGGAAAATTTACCGACCTTTTTCACCTCCAACTTCAACTTTGAAGATTTGGAGTTGCATTTCGCTAAAGGGAAACATGGAAATGACGAAACCTGGGAAGCCAGACGGGTCATGGAACGCATCCGTTATTTGGCTGAGGAGACTCGTTTAGAAGGAGTAAACCGTCGATGACAGAAATAATCAAATTAATGAAGGCTCATACTTCAGTGCGCAGGTTTAAAGAGCAAGCCCTTCCTCAGGAAGACTTGACTGAAATCCTGACAGCAGCCCAGATGGCCTCGTCTTGGAAGAATTTTCAATCCTACTCTGTGATTGTGGTACGAAGTCAAGAGAAGAAGGATGCCTTGTATGAATTGGTACCTCAAGAAGCCATTCGCCAGTCAGCTGTTTTCCTTCTCTTTGTCGGAGATTTGAACCGAGCAGAAAAGGGAGCCCAGCTTCATACCGATTCATTCCAACCCCAAGGTGTGGAAGGTCTCTTGATTAGTTCGGTCGATGCGGCTCTTGCTGGACAGAATGCCCTGCTGGCAGCTGAAAGCTTGGGCTATGGTGGTGTCATTATTGGCTTGGTGCGTTACAAGTCAGAAGAAGTGGCAGAGCTTTTTAACCTGCCTGACTACACCTATCCTGTCTTTGGTATGGCACTAGGAATACCAAATGAAGAACATGAAGTCAAACCTCGCTTGCCATTGAATCAGGTGGTATTTGAGGAAGAATATCAGGAACAAACAGTTGATGTGATTGAGGCTTATGACCGTGTACAGGCTGACTATGCTGGAGCGCGTGCGACCACAAGCTGGAGTCAGCGTCTAGCAGAACAGTTTGGTCAAGCTGAACCAAGCTCAACTAGAAAAAATCTTGAACAGAAGAAGTTATTGTAGAAAGTGAGAAATTATGGCCCTACCAACTATTGCCATTGTAGGACGTCCCAATGTTGGGAAATCAACCCTATTTAATCGGATCGCTGGTGAGCGAATCTCCATTGTAGAAGATGTCGAAGGAGTAACACGTGACCGTATCTATGCAACGGGTGAGTGGCTCAATCGTTCGTTTAGCATGATTGATACAGGAGGAATCGATGATGTCGATGCTCCTTTCATGGAACAAATCAAGCACCAGGCAGAAATTGCCATGGAAGAAGCCGATGTTATCGTCTTTGTCGTGTCTGGTAAGGAAGGAATTACCGATGCGGACGAATATGTAGCCCGTAAGCTTTATAAGACCCACAAACCAGTTATCCTCGCAGTGAACAAGGTGGACAACCCTGAGATGCGAAATGATATCTATGATTTCTATGCTCTTGGTTTGGGTGAACCATTGCCTATCTCATCTGTCCATGGTATCGGTACAGGGGATGTGCTAGATGCCATCGTAGAAAATCTTCCAAATGAATATGAGGAAGAAAATCCAGATGTCATTAAGTTTAGTTTGATTGGTCGTCCAAACGTTGGAAAGTCAAGTTTGATCAATGCTATCTTGGGAGAAGACCGTGTCATTGCTAGTCCTGTTGCTGGAACAACGCGTGACGCTATTGATACCCACTTTACAGATACAGATGGTCAAGAGTTTACCATGATTGATACGGCTGGTATGCGTAAATCTGGTAAGGTTTATGAAAATACTGAGAAATACTCAGTCATGCGTGCCATGCGTGCTATTGACCGTTCAGATGTGGTCTTGATGGTCATCAATGCGGAAGAAGGTATTCGTGAATACGATAAGCGTATTGCAGGATTTGCCCATGAAGCTGGTAAAGGGATGATTATCGTGGTCAACAAGTGGGATACACTTGAAAAAGACAACCATACTATGAAAAACTGGGAAGAAGATATCCGTGAGCAGTTCCAATACCTGCCTTACGCACCGATTATCTTTGTATCCGCCTTGACCAAGCAACGTCTCCACAAACTTCCTGAGATGATCAAGCAAATCAGTGAAAGTCAAAATACACGTATCCCATCAGCTGTCTTGAACGATGTGATTATGGATGCCATTGCCATCAACCCAACACCGACAGACAAAGGAAAACGTCTTAAGATTTTCTATGCGACTCAAGTGGCAACTAAACCACCAACCTTTGTTATCTTTGTCAACGAAGAAGAACTCATGCACTTTTCTTACCTGCGTTTCTTGGAAAATCAAATCCGCAAGGCCTTTGTCTTTGAAGGAACACCAATCCATCTCATCGCAAGAAAACGCAAATAAAAAAGTAGAATCTGGAATGACATTTCCAGATTTTTTTGATAGAATGAAATTGAAGAAAACGCTATCAAAAAGAGGTGCCTCTGATGGAACATTTGTTTAAATTCTTACTTTTAGCACCGTACTTTTATTTTGATAACTGGATTGAAAAGGCCAACAGAAATAGTAAATTTTTCCCGATTTTTTACTATTTTTACTGGGTTTACATCCCCCTCTATTCTCTTTTTAGCCTTGCTTGTACAGTTGTTTCAGTTCTGTTTTTCAATATCGTCTTGAGAAATGTGACAGATATCAAGTTATGGGGCATTTGGTTTCTTTTTATTCTGCTAGCTATTGGTCTGAATTGGTTAACTTATTCCTGTTTCAAAAAAATGTTTCGCCTGAGACGGGAACTAGGGAAGTCTAAAGCGGGGAGACATTGATTTATATTGGTAATAACATTTAATAGAACGAAACTAAAGAAAACAATTTCAAAGAGGAGGTGGCGATGATGAAACTGTCCTTTAATTGGTATCATTTGATACTCTTATTTCCTTGTTTTTATTTTTTCTATTGGATAGACAATGCTGACAGAAACAGTAAAATTTTCCCCATCTTCTACTATTTTTACTGGATTTATATTTCCCTTTTAGCTCTGCTTAGCATGGATATGACAATTTTTTCATTCTTATTTTTCCCTTTTGTTCTAAATCATGTATCAGATGCTAGTGATTGGGGTGTTTGGTTTCTTTTGATAGTCTTATCTCTAGGCAGCGACTGGTTAGACTATATCTTTTTCAAAAAAATGTTTCGATTGAGACGGGAACTAGGGAAATCTAAAGCGGGGAGACATTGATTTATATGGTTTTTGTTGATAGGAGGTAGCTTATGGCACATCTAAAATCATTTATTACACGCTATTCTAAGGTTTATATTGGTTTAGTTCTGCTGATCTGGCTGGCTTTCTTCTTTGTTCCTTGGGATAAACCAGTTCTGGGAATATCTATCAATCTCTTAATCATGCAGAAAGTTTTACTAGTTTTTGGAATTCTGTCGATTTTGATGGCCTTGCTGTCCAAGAAAGTCAGTCTCTTTGTTTTTGGACTTATCTGTTGTCTTTCTTTTTGGATAAATCTATTTATCCTATTTGCTATTTTGCCGATTTTTGGAAATTAAAGTATTATAAAAATCAGAGAGGTTAGCTTAGAAACTAGCCTCTTTTTCCTTTTCAAAATGGGTATTCTTCCTTGAAAATAATCAGTAATTGTGCTAAAATTAAAAGAACATTCTAAAAAAATCGGAATTTAAAGTAAGGAAAAACATGGCTAATATTTTAAAAACAATTATCGAAAATGATAAAGGAGAAATCCGTCGTCTGGAAAAGATGGCTGACAAGGTTTTCAAATACGAAGACCAAATGGCTGCTTTGACTGACGACCAACTAAAAGCAAAAACAGTTGAATTTAAAGAACGTTATCAAAATGGAGAATCACTGGATTCATTACTTTATGAAGCATTTGCGGTTGTCCGTGAAGGTGCTAAACGTGTCCTAGGTCTATTCCCATATAAGGTTCAGGTCATGGGGGGAATCGTTCTTCACCATGGTGACGTGCCAGAAATGCGTACAGGGGAAGGGAAAACCTTGACTGCGACCATGCCAGTCTACCTCAATGCCCTTTCAGGTAAAGGGGTCCACGTAGTTACGGTTAACGAATACCTGTCCGAACGTGACGCGACTGAGATGGGTGAATTGTACTCATGGCTTGGTTTGTCAGTAGGGATTAACTTGGCTGCTAAATCTCCAATGGAGAAAAAAGAAGCCTATGAGTGTGATATTACTTACTCAACCAACTCAGAAATCGGATTTGACTACCTTCGTGACAACATGGTCGTCCGCGCTGAAAACATGGTACAACGTCCGCTTAACTATGCCTTGGTCGATGAGGTTGACTCAATCTTGATTGACGAGGCGCGTACACCTTTGATCGTATCAGGTGCTAACGCTGTTGAAACCAGCCAGTTGTATCACATGGCAGACCACTATGTAAAATCTTTGGACAAAGACGACTACATCATCGATGTGCAGTCTAAGACTATTGGTCTGTCTGATTCAGGGATTGACAAGGCTGAAAGCTACTTCAAACTTGAAAATCTCTATGACATCGAAAACGTAGCTCTGACTCACTTTATCGATAACGCCCTTCGTGCCAACTACATCATGCTTCTCGATATTGACTATGTGGTGAGCGAAGAGCAAGAAATTCTGATCGTCGACCAATTTACGGGTCGTACTATGGAAGGTCGTCGTTATTCTGATGGATTGCACCAAGCCATTGAAGCTAAAGAAGGTGTGCCAATTCAGGATGAAACCAAGACATCTGCCTCAATCACTTACCAAAACCTTTTCCGTATGTACAAGAAATTGTCTGGAATGACGGGTACAGGTAAGACTGAGGAAGAAGAATTCCGTGAAATTTACAACATTCGTGTTATTCCAATCCCAACAAACCGTCCTGTTCAGCGTATTGACCATCCAGACTTACTTTTTGCTAGTATTGAAGCTAAGTTTAAGGCGGTTGTCGAAGACGTTAAGTCTCGTTACCAAAAAGGTCAGCCTGTCTTGGTTGGTACAGTTGCGGTTGAAACCAGTGACTACATTTCTAAGAAATTAGTCGCAGCTGGAGTTCCTCACGAAGTCTTGAATGCTAAGAACCACTATAAAGAAGCCCAAATCATTATGAATGCTGGTCAACGTGGTGCTGTTACCATTGCGACTAACATGGCCGGTCGTGGTACCGACATCAAGCTTGGTGAAGGGGTTCGCGAATTAGGTGGACTTTGTGTGATTGGTACAGAACGTCATGAAAGCCGTCGTATCGATAACCAGCTTCGTGGACGTTCAGGTCGTCAAGGAGACCCAGGTGAGTCACAATTCTACCTCTCTCTTGAAGATGATTTGATGAAACGTTTTGGTTCTGAACGTCTGAAAGGTGTCTTCGAACGTCTCAATATGTCTGATGAAGCTATTGAGTCTCGTATGTTGACGCGTCAGGTTGAAGCAGCACAAAAACGTGTCGAAGGAAATAACTACGATACCCGTAAACAAGTCCTTCAATACGATGATGTCATGCGTGAACAACGTGAGATTATCTATGCTCAACGTTACGACGTTATCACTGCAGATCGTGACTTGGCACCTGAAATTCACTCTATGATCAAACGCACGATTGGTCGTGTCGTTGATGGTCATGCGCGTGCCAAACAAGATGAAAAACTGGAAGCAATTTTGAACTTTGCTAAGTACAACTTACTTCCAGAAGATTCTATTACTATGGAAGACTTGTCGGGCTTGTCTGACAAGGCCATCAAGGAAGAGCTCTTCCAACGTGCCTTGCAAGTTTACGATAGTCAGGTTTCAAAACTACGCGATGAAGAAGCAGTTAAAGAATTCCAAAAAGTTTTGATTCTACGAGTGGTAGATAACAAGTGGACAGATCATATCGATGCCCTTGATCAATTGCGTAACGCGGTTGGACTTCGTGGCTATGCTCAGAACAACCCTGTTGTTGAGTATCAGGCAGAAGGTTTCCGTATGTTTAATGACATGATTGGTTCGATTGAGTTTGATGTGACACGTTTGATGATGAAAGCACAAATTCATGAACAAGAAAGACCACAAGCAGAACACCATATCAGTACAACAGCGACTCGCAATATCGCTGCCCACCAAGCAAATATGCCAGAAGATTTGGATTTGAGCCAGATTGGACGGAATGAACTTTGCCCATGTGGTTCTGGTAAGAAGTTTAAAAACTGTCACGGTAAAAGACAATAAAATGAGATAGTTTAGAGGCGGATACCTTGTGAAAAGTAAATTTTTACTTGGTATCCGTTTGCTTTATAAGGAGATGAGTTATGGTATTTACAGCAAAAAGTCCTAAAATTAATATTGAAGAAGTTCGTGCCTTATCAAAATTAGAAGGCCAAGCTTTGGAGAAAAAATCACAGCGCGATCAAGAGCTAGAAGCCATTATACGTGGAGATGACCAGCGAGTTCTCTTGGTAATCGGGCCATGCTCATCTGACAATGAAGAAGCTGTTCTTGAGTACGCTAAGCGTTTGGCAGTCCTACAAGAAGAAGTAGCAGACCGTATCTTTATGGTTATGCGTGTTTATACTGCCAAACCTCGTACTAACGGAGATGGCTATAAGGGCTTGATTCACCAGCCTAACACAGCAGAAGCCCCTAGCCTCATCAACGGAATCAAAGCTGTTCGCCATCTTCACTATCGTGTCATCACGGAAACAGGTATGACGACAGCTGATGAAATGCTTTATCCTGAAAATCTTCCGCTTGTAGATGATTTGATTTCCTACATGGCAGTTGGTGCCCGTTCAGTTGAAGACCAGCAACACCGCTTTGTGGCCAGTGGGGCAGATTTTGCGACTGGTTTTAAAAATCCAACCTCTGGAAATCTCAATGTTATGTTTAATGGGATTTATGCTGCTCAAAACAAACAAAGTTTCCTTTTCCTAGGAAAAGAAGTGGAAACAACTGGGAACCCGCTTTCGCACGCCATTCTTCGCGGAGCGATTAATGAGTATGGTAAGAATATTCCTAACTACTACTATGATAATTTGATGGATACCATTGCTCAATATGAGAAAATGGGCTTGGAAAATCCATTTATCATTGTGGACACCAATCATGACAACTCTGGCAAGCAATATATGGATCAGATTCGAATTGTCCGCCAGACCTTGATTAATCGTGATTGGAATGAAAAGATCAAGCAGTACGTTCGTGGCTTTATGATTGAGTCTTATCTAGAAAACGGCCGTCAAAACGAACCGGAAGTATTTGGCAAGTCTATCACAGACCCTTGTCTAGGCTGGGAAAATACGGAAGCCCTTGTCAGAGAAATCTACCAAACGCTAGGAGAATAAGATGGCATTTATTGAAAAAGGTCAAGAAATCGATATTGAAGCAATCAAGGCAGAAACCCAATTGTCTGCGGAAGCCCTGCGACTAAAGGAGCGTCGTGATAGAGAATTGGCAGACATTATTTCAGGAGAAGATGATAGAATTCTTTTGGTGATTGGTCCTTGCTCGTCTGACAATGAAGAGGCTGTCTTGGAATATGCCCGCCGTTTATCCACTTTGCAGAAGAAGGTGGCGGACAAGATTTTCATGGTTATGCGTGTTTATACAGCTAAACCACGCACCAACGGAGACGGCTATAAAGGTTTGGTTCATCAGCCAGATACTTCTAAGGCTCCAAGCCTGATTAACGGCTTGCAGGCTGTGCGCCAGTTGCACTACCGCGTGATTACAGAGACAGGTTTGACAACGGCAGATGAGATGCTTTATCCGTCAAATCTGGTCTTGGTGGATGACTTGGTCAGCTACCATGCTGTGGGGGCCCGTTCTGTGGAAGACCAAGAGCACCGCTTTGTGGCTTCAGGGATTGATGCACCAGTCGGGATGAAAAATCCAACTTCTGGAAATCTTGGGGTTATGTTTAATGGCATCTATGCTGCTCAGAACAAACAGACCTTCCTCTTCCATGGCCAAGAAGTTGAGACTTCAGGAAATCCCTTGGCTCACGTTATCCTTCGTGGCGCAGTCAATGAATATGGAAAAAATGAGCCTAATTTTTACTATGAAACCTTGCTAAATGCCATTGAACGTTATGAGACAATGGGACTTGAAAATCCTTTTATCCTCATCGACACCAATCATGATAATTCAGGCAAGCAATATATGGAGCAGATTCGAATTGTTCGCCAGACCTTGCAGAATCGTGATTGGAATGAGAAGATTAAAAAGACGGTTCGAGGCTTTATGATTGAATCTTACCTAGCAGATGGTCGCCAAAACCAACCAGAGGTCTTTGGTTGCTCTATTACCGATCCTTGCTTGGGTTGGGAAAATACAGAGGCCTTGGTAGAAGAAATCTATGCTACCTTGACAAAATAAGTGAAAAGGATGGAGTTGGGGGAATCTCAACTCCTTTTGATAAGAATGATAGTTGGACATGGAATTGACATCGAAGAATTAGCTTCGATAGAAAGCGTAGTTACACGACATGAAGGCTTTGCCAAGCGCGTGCTGACCGCTAAGGAAATGGAACGGTTTAACAGTCTTAAAGGGCGCAGACAAATCGAATATTTGGCTGGTCGCTGGTCGGCTAAAGAAGCCTTTTCCAAGGCTATGGGAACTGGTATTGGCAAGCTC
Source organism: Streptococcus mitis (assembly GCF_023110375.1). GTDB lineage: Bacteria > Bacillota > Bacilli > Lactobacillales > Streptococcaceae > Streptococcus > Streptococcus mitis_CI. The sequence continues at coordinate 12,892 of NZ_JALDVV010000007.1, forward strand.
GGTTTTCAAGATTTGGAAGTCTTGAACAATGAACGCGGGGCGCCTTATTTTAGTCAGGCACCATTTTTAGGAAAGATTTGGCTGTCTATCAGCCATACAGATCAGTTTGTGACAGCCAGTGTCATTTTGGAGGAAAATCATGAAAGCTAGTCCACATAGACCAACCAAGGCTCTGATTCATCTGGGAGCTATTCGACAAAATATTCAGCAAATGGGGGCTCATATCCCTCAAGGAACGCTCAAATTTGCAGTAGTCAAGGCCAATGCCTATGGTCATGGAGCTGTTGCCGTTGCGACGGCTATTCAAGATGATGTTGATGGCTTTTGCGTTTCCAATATTGATGAAGCCATTGAACTCAGACAGGCTGGACTCAGCAAGAAAATCCTTATTTTAGGAGTTTCTGAAATCGAAGCTGTTTCTCTTGCTAAAGAATACGACATCACCTTGACTGTGGCTGGACTGGAGTGGATTCAAGCACTCTTAGATAAGGAAGCGGACCTAACTGGATTGACAGTCCACCTCAAGATTGATTCAGGAATGGGACGGATTGGTTTTAGAGAGGCCGGTGAGGCTGAGCAGTCTCAAGTTTTGCTCCAACAACACGGTGCTCGTGTTGAAGGAATTTTTACCCACTTTGCTACTGCAGACGAGGAATCAGATGACTACTTTACTGCCCAGTTAGAACGGTTTAAAACTATTTTGGCCAGTATGAAAGGTCTTCCAGACTTGGTTCATGCTAGCAATTCGGCAACGACTCTTTGGCATGCAGAGACTATTTTCAATGCGGTCCGTATGGGAGATGCTATGTATGGTCTTAACCCTAGCGGAGAAGTCTTGGACTTGCCCTATGACTTGAAACCAGCCTTGACCTTGGAATCTGCTCTGGTTCATGTCAAGACAGTTTCAGCTGGAGCTTGCATGGGCTATGGAGCGACCTATCAGGCAGATAGTGAGCAAGTCATCGCGACGGTACCAATTGGCTATGCAGATGGATGGACACGAGACATGCAGAATTTTTCTGTATTGGTAGATGGACAATCTTGCCCAATCGTTGGACGAGTATCTATGGACCAGATTACCATTCGTCTGCCTAAGGTTTATCCGCTGGGAACCAAAGTAACCTTGATTGGTTCTAACGGGGGCAAGGAAATCACAGCAACTCAGGTAGCGACTTACCGTGGAACCATTAACTACGAGGTGGTTTGTCTTCTCAGCGACCGCATTCCGAGAGAATATTATTAGAAAAGAAAGGAGTGGAGCATGAATCTACATCAACCCTTGCATGTCTTACCTGGTGTGGGACCAAAGTCAGCAGAGAAGTACGCCAAACTAGGAATTGAAAACTTGCAAGACCTCTTGCTCTACTTTCCTTTCCGTTATGAAGACTTTAAAACCAAGCAGGTTCTGGAGCTAGAAGACGGTGAAAAGGCTGTTCTATCTGGTCAGGTAGTGACTCCAGCCAGTGTCCAGTATTATGGTTTCAAGCGTAATCGCTTGCGTTTTAGCCTTAAGCAGGGAGAAGTTGTTTTTGCGGTGCATTTCTTTAACCAGCCCTATCTAGCTGATAAAATAGAGTTGGGAGCAACCCTTGCTGTTTTTGGAAAATGGGACCGCGCCAAGGCTAGTCTGACAGGGATGAAGGTCCTAGCTCAGGTGGAAGATGACCTCCAACCTGTTTATCGCTTGGCTCAGGGAATCAGTCAGGCCAGTCTGGTCAAGGTTATTAAGACGGCTTTTGATCAGGGATTGGACCTCTTGATTGAGGAAAATCTTCCTCAGTCTTTGCTGGACAAATACAAACTCATGTCCCGTTGTCAGGCAGTCCGAGCTATGCATTTTCCAAAGGATTTGGGAGAATACAAGCAGGCCCTTCGCCGTATCAAGTTTGAGGAACTCTTTTATTTCCAAATGCAATTGCAAACGCTCAAATCTGAAAATAGAGTTCAGGGAAGCGGTCTGGTTCTGGACTGGTCTCAGGAAAAAGTGTCAGCTGTTAAAGAAAGTCTGCCATTTGCCCTGACTCAAGCTCAAGAAAAGAGTTTACAGGAAATTTTGACCGACATGAAGTCGGACCACCACATGAATCGTCTCCTACAAGGGGATGTGGGGAGCGGAAAAACAGTAGTTGCTGGCTTGGCTATGTTTGCGGCGGTGACAGCTGGTTATCAGGCTGCCCTAATGGTACCAACAGAAATCCTTGCAGAGCAACACTTTGAGAGTTTGAAGAGTCTCTTCCCAGACTTGAAACTGGCTCTCTTAACAGGTTCCTTAAAAGCTGCAGAAAAAAGAGAAGTCTTGGAGACCATTGCCAAGGGTGAGGCCGACTTTATTATCGGAACTCATGCTTTGATACAAGATGGAGTGGATTATGCTCGTCTTGGCTTGATTATCATCGATGAGCAGCACCGTTTTGGTGTGGGGCAAAGGCGTATTTTACGGGAAAAAGGGGACAATCCTGACGTTCTCATGATGACGGCAACTCCTATTCCACGGACGCTGGCTATCACAGCCTTTGGCGATATGGATGTTTCCATTATCGACCAGATGCCAGCAGGGAGGAAGCCTATTGTGACGCGCTGGATCAAACATGAGCAACTACCTCAGGTCTTGACTTGGTTAGAGGGAGAAATCCAAAAAGGTTCTCAAGCCTATGTTATCTCTCCCTTGATTGAAGAATCAGAAGCTCTGGATTTGAAAAATGCCATTGCCTTATCTGAGGAGTTGACGACTCATTTTGCTGGCAAGGCTGAGGTTGCTCTGCTACATGGTAAGATGAAGAGTGACGAAAAAGACCAGATTATGCAGGAGTTCAAAGAGCGAAAAACAGATATTCTGGTTTCGACGACAGTTATCGAGGTCGGGGTTAATGTTCCCAATGCGACTGTCATGATTATCATGGATGCCGATCGCTTTGGTCTCAGCCAGCTTCACCAGCTCAGGGGTCGTGTCGGTCGGGGAGATAAGCAATCCTATGCTGTTCTCGCTGCCAATCCTAAGACGGATTCTGGGAAGGACCGCATGCGCATCATGACAGAAACCACCAATGGTTTTGTCCTTGCGGAGGAAGATTTGAAAATGAGGGGTTCTGGTGAGATTTTTGGAACCAGACAGTCAGGTCTTCCAGAGTTCCAAGTGGCTGATATTATCGAAGATTTTCCGATTTTAGAAGAAGCCAGAAAGGTTGCTAGCTACATTAGTTCTATAGAATGCTGGCAAGAGGATCCGGAATGGCGCATGATTGCCCTTCATATGGAAAAGAAAGAACATTTAGATTAATACTCTTCGAAAATCAAATTCAAACCACGTTAACTTCGCCTTGCCGTACTCAAGTACAGCCTGCGGCTAGTTTCCTAGTTTGCTCTTTGATTTTCATTGAGTATAAGCTTTCTATAAGGAAATCTTAAGCTAGCTTTTAGGTTTGACCCTTATACTAGAGTCATCAAAAAGAAACGAGGACTCTCACATGACCGTAACGATTAAAGTAAATTACCAAACCACTTTCCAAAAGAAAGAAGCGACAAAATAAGATTAAGCAGAAGAAGAAAGAGTGAAATGCACTTTTTTCGTTTTTAAAACTACAATTTATTGAATCTAAAATAGTACACTACAGATTCTAAAACATTTCTAGAAATTAATTTGACTTTCCTAATTTCTTTGTTCATATCTTATTTCAATACACTATATCTTACTGTTTCAGAGCCCACATCTAGCATAACTAAAAAAGATTCTTCCATCTATCACGGAAAAATCTGTCATTGATTTACTGATTTATAAAAACTCCAACCACGGTTTACGAACCTCGTCTTTGATGGTTTCTCTGTATTTTTTTAATTCCAAGAACTCCATCTTGACCAGATGATTTTCTGACCGTTAGTGCTGGTCTTACAACAATGCCTCAAACTCAGCGACGGTCATGCCCAATTGCTCACTCGCAAATTCGGAAGTTAAAACATGTTGGCGTACTAAATCTAGAAAGGTAAAGATTTTCCCACGCTCTAGACCTTGTTCAACTCCCTCTGCTCTAGCAGTTTCCAAAGCATAGTCCTGTGCTAACAATGCTTGTTCTTCTCGCATACGTAGTTGACTAAACATTTTCCTATCCTCCTCAGACCAGCTCTTGTAGTCTAGCAGTTGGTCTGCCTGACTGATGGCTCGCTCGGGTGCTTGGGTAAAGGGTTTGTTCCCAAAAAACTCCAACCATGGCTTGCGAATGCTATCTTTGCTGGTTTCTCTGTATTTTTTAAGTTCCAAGAACGCCATCTTAACCAGATGGTTTTTCTGACCATTAGTGCTGGTCTTACAACAAGGCCTCAAACTCAGCGACGGTCATGCCCAATTGCTCACTCGCAAATTCGGAAGTTAAAACATGTTGGCGTACTAAATCTAGAAAGGTAAAGATTTTCCCACGCTCTAGACCTTGTTCAACTCCCTCTGCTCGGCCTTGTTCAACTCCCTCTGCTCTAGCAGTTTCCAAGGCATAGTCCTGTGCTAACAAGGCTTGTTCTTCTCTCATACGTAGTTGACTAAACATTTTCCTGTCCTCCTCGGACCAGCTCTTATAGTCTAGCAGTTGGTCTGCCTGGCTAATAGCTCGCTCGGGTTGCTGGGTAAAGGGTTTGTTCCCAAAAAACTCTAGCCATGGTTTGCGAATGCTATCTTTGCTGGTTTCTCTGTATTTTTTAAGTTCCAAGAACGCCATCTTAACCAGATGGTTTTCTTGTCCATTATTTGTGATAGTTAATACCTCACCTGTCGTGTCCTCTCGCATGCTAAAGCTATGAAAAGCTAAATCATCTTGGAAATAATTGCTATCCACAATTGCGATAGCATATACTGGTGCGATGTGTTTGTAGCTCTGGTGTGTATCACCTTCACGTTGGCGAATTTTTTCAAGATTTTGATTGACCTGACTGCATAAGTAAGCCCACAGGCGATTGATGAAAAAATTCTGATGATGCACCTGAATCTCAATGATTACTTGAGTTCCATTATCCAACTCCGCCAAGACATCTATACTGGTATAGAAATCCTGCGCCGAGTACGGAAGGGAAGGTAAGACATGAATATTACTCCCCTCCAAAATGGTTACATTTTTGGCTGGTAAATCCAGCATATCGCGAATAAATTGACAAGTGATTTCCGGATTGCTAAAAATCTTCTTAGCAACCAAGTCATTGGTCGGGCTGATGCCCGGATGTCTGAGAATCATTCTTCCTCTCCTTTCATTATAGCACATTTTTAAATCTAGGTTTACTAGATTCTCTGCCACTACTTACTTATTTATTCGGAAAAGAGAGGATAAATGAAATAGTAAATAAAAAATAAGAACAGAGGATAAGCAATAAATGTTAAGCTTATCTGTATTCCCCGCTTATCTGATAATAAATGAGATCCGCAACATGACCTTTTCTCTCCACCCCATTTGCAACAGTCTTTAGATAGGACATCCCTGCCTTCTCCATCACACGGCCTGAAGCTAGGTTGAGACTGGCATATCGATCTTTGACTTTTTGAAATCCTGCTTGAGTAAAACAAAAGTCCAACACAGCTTTTAAGGCCTCTGTCATAAGACCACGCCCCCAATAGTTTTTCCTAAAACATAGCCAATTTCACAACTTAAATCTTCCTCGTGCATTTCAACGATGCTGATATCTCCTATCACTTGTTCTGGGTTTTCTTTGAGGCAAATGTCCCATTTGTAATAGTTAGGATTAGCATAGGAAGCAACCCAATTACGAATCGAGTTTCGAGTGACCTCAACATCAGGATGCGGATCCCAGGTGACGTAGGTTAGATTCTCAGCAGACGAAGCCCAATTTTGAAACATAGCTTCTGCATCACTCTCCACAAATCTTCTCAAAATCAAACGTTCTGTCTGTAACATTTGCGTACCGATTGCTTTCATGATGTTACCTCGCTTTCTGATAAATGATTCTCTGTCCAATCGCCATTGAAACTATAGTATATCGAGATAAGCTGTAGACAAATCAACTGGGACATTCACATTAATTTCTAAAAATACTTTAGAAGTTAATTGGTACTATTCTAGATTCAATTGATTATACTTTCTGTCAGTAGGTTTGAAGAAAGGAAATCTAAAATCTCTTTCTATTTACCCTTCTTTCTTGCATTGCTTTTCTAGATATGCTAGAGTGGTGGTAGCGATTACAAAAAAGGAGCATGCTATGAAAAATCCAGCTTTATTAGAAGAAATTAAGACCTATCTAGGAAGGGACGAGGTTCCAGAAGACTTTGATGCTTTTTGGGATGAGGAAGTGAAAAAAGTTTCCAATCTTCCAGCTTATCAGTTGGAGGAAAGGAATTTCCACATTCCTCAAGTAAAGTGCTATGAGTTAACGTTTGAAGGAAGCAATGAAGGCAAGGTTTATGCACGAGTCGTTCTTCCAAAGAGTGAGGAGAAGGTTCCGATAATCTTCCATTTCCATGGTTATATGGGACGTGGCTGGGACTGGGCCGACATGCTGGCCTATACAGTGTCTGGTTACGGTGTTGTCTCCATGGACGTTCGGGGCCAGTCAGGTTATTCGCAAGACGGTTTGCGTTCTCCTCTAGGAAATACGGTTAAGGGACATATTATCCGTGGGGCTGTGGAAGGTCGGGAGCATCTCTTTTATAAGGATGTTTATTTGGACATTTACCAGTTGGTTGAAATTATTGCTAGTCTGCCTCAGGTTGATGAGAAGCGTCTTTCTAGCTATGGTGCCTCACAAGGAGGGGCTCTAGCCTTGGTTGCGGCGGCGCTCAATCCTCAAATTGAGAAAACTGTTGCCATCTATCCTTTCTTGTCAGACTTCAGACGAGTGCTTGAGATTGGCAATACCAGTGAAGCTTATGACGAACTTTTTCGATATTTCAAGTTTCACGATCCCTTCCATGAAACTGAGGAAGACATCATGGCGACCCTTGCTTATATCGATGTGAAAAATCTTGCCCATCGTATCAAGGGTAAGGTTAAGATGATTACGGGCTTGGACGATGATGTTTGCTACCCTATTACCCAGTTTGCGATTTACAACCGCCTGACTTGCGACAAGGCCTATCGCATCATGCCTGAGTATGCCCACGAAGCCATGAATGTCTTTGTCAATGACCAAGTCTACAACTGGCTGTGTGGTAGTGAGATTCCTTTTAAGTATGTAAAATGATAAATGAGAGAGCCCAGTAGCTCTCTTTTTTGTAGTTTAATAAAAATGATTTAAAATAGATGACTCTCTGAAACTACTTTCAGAAACAGCTGTTCTATAAAATACTTTTGAAACTGAAATCTATTCTATCACAAAGTATTGAAAGCGCTTAATAAATGATATATAATGACCTCATAAGAACAAGGAAAAGGAGGAAAGAGGATGCCACAGATTACTAAAGAAGCCTTGATTGCAAAAATCAAAGATGGAATCATCGTTTCTTGTCAGGCCCTTCCTCACGAACCGCTTTATACAGAAGCGGGAGGAGTCATTCCCTTGCTGGTCAAAGCGGCTGAGCAAGGTGGAGCAGTCGGTATCCGAGCAAATAGTGTTCGCGATATCAAGGAAATCAAGGAGGTTACCAACCTTCCAATCATTGGGATAATAAAACGAGATTATCCACCGCAAGAACCCTTTATCACTGCCACTATGAAAGAAGTTGATGAATTGGCAGAACTTGATATAGAGGTAATTGCTCTGGATTGTACTAAGCGTGAACGCTACGATGGTTTGGAGATTCAAGACTTTATTCGTCAGGTTAAGGAAAAATACCCTAACCAGCTCTTGATGGCTGATACAAGTACTTTCGAAGAAGGATTGGCAGCCGTTGAAGCAGGGATTGACTTTGTCGGAACAACTTTATCAGGATACACATCTTACAGTCCAAAAGTGGATGGTCCAGATTTTGAATTGATCAAAAAACTTTGTGATGCCGGCGTAGATGTTATTGCAGAAGGGAAAATTCATACACCAGAACAAGCCAAACAAATCCTTGGATATGGAGTGCGAGGCATCGTTGTAGGTGGCGCCATTACTAGACCAAAAGAGATTACAGAACGCTTTGTTGCTGGTCTTAAATAAAAAATAAAGAAAGGGGGATTGAGTATGATTATTACTAAAATCAGTCGTTTAGGAACTTATGTGAAAGTAAATCCACATTTTGCAACATTAATAGATTTTCTAGAAAAAACAGGACTAGAAAATTTAACAGAAGGTCCGATTGATATCGATGGTGATCGATTATTTGGTAATTGCTTTACTTATCTAGCAGACGGTCAAGCAGGAGCCTTCTTTGAAACTCACCAAAAATATTTGGATATTCATTTAGTTTTGGAAAACGAAGAAGCCATGGCTGTTACATCGCCAGAAAATGTAAGCGTTACCCAAAAATATGATGAAGAAAAAGATATTGAATTATACACAGGAGAAGTGGAACAGTTAGTTCATTTGAGAGCTGGTGAATGCCTTATCACTTTTCCAGAAGATTTACATCAACCCAAGGTTCGTATAAATGATGAACCTGTTAAAAAAGTTGTCTTTAAAGTTGCGATTTCTTAATGTAGAAAGGGAAGAACAATGAAAAAAATGAGAAAGTTTTTATGTCTAGCTGGAGTTGCGCTAGCAGCCGTTGCCTTGGTAGCTTGTTCAGGAAAGAAAGAAACTACAGCTGACACTGAACCACCGACAGAATTATCTGGTGAGATTACAATGTGGCACTCCTTTACTCAAGGACCACGTTTGGAAAGTATTCAAAAATCAGCAGATGCTTTTATGCAAAAGCATCCAAAAACGAAAATCAAGATTGAAACATTCTCTTGGAATGACTTCTATACTAAATGGACTACAGGTTTAGCAAATGGAAATGTGCCAGATATCAGTACGGCTCTTCCTAACCAAGTAATGGAAATGGTCAACTCAGATGCTTTGGTTCCGCTAAACGATTCTATCAAGCGTATTGGACAGGATAAATTTAACGAAACTGCCTTAAATGAAGCAAAAATCGGAGATGATTACTACTCTGTTCCTCTTTATTCACATGCACAAGTCATGTGGGTTAGAACAGATTTGTTAAAAGAACATAATATTGAGGTTCCTAAAACTTGGGATCAACTCTATGAAGCTTCTAAAAAATTGAAAGAAGCTGGAGTTTATGGCTTGTCTGTTCCGTTTGGAACAAATGACTTAATGGCAACACGTTTCTTGAACTTCTACGTACGTAGTGGTGGTGGAAGTCTCTTAACAAAAGATCTTAAAGCAGATTTGACAAGTCAACTTGCTCAAGATGGTATTAAATACTGGGTTAAAATGTATAAAGAAATTTCACCTCAAGATTCTTTGAACTTTAATGTCCTTCAACAAGCTACCTTGTTCTATCAAGGAAAAACAGCATTTGACTTTAACTCTGGCTTCCATATTGGAGGAATTAATGCCAACAGTCCTCAATTGATTGATTCGATTGATGCCTATCCTATTCCAAAAATCAAAGAATCTGATAAAGACCAAGGAATTGAAACATCAAACATTCCAATGGTTGTTTGGAAAAATTCAAAACATCCAGAAGTTGCTAAAGCATTCTTGGAATCACTTTACAATGAAGAAGACTATATTAAATTCCTTGATTCAACTCCAGTAGGTATGTTGCCAACTATTAAGGGAATTAGCGATTCTGCAGCCTATAAAGAAAATGAAACTCGTAAGAAATTTAAACATGCTGAAGAAGTAATTACTGAAGCTGTTAAAAAAGGTACTGCTATTGGTTATGAAAATGGACCAAGTGTACAAGCTGGTATGTTGACTAACCAACACATTATTGAACAAATGTTCCAAGATATCATTTCAAATGGAACAGATCCTATGAAAGCAGCAAAAGAAGCAGAAAAACAACTAAACGATTTATTTGAGGCTGCTCAGTAGATGTAAAAGACTAGAAAATAGGTGGGCTAGTGAGCTGAAAAGCCCTAGCCCAATCTTGTAAAAGAAGGGAGAAGGAGAATGGTTAAAGAACGTAATTTAACTCGCTGGATATTTGTTTTGCCAGCTATGATTATCGTAGGATTACTCTTTGTTTATCCGTTTTTCTCGAGTATTTTTTATAGCTTTACCAATAAGCATTTGATTATGCCTAATTATAAATTTGTTGGTTTAGCTAACTATAAAGCTGTGCTATCAGATCCCAACTTCTTTAATGCGTTCTTTAATTCAATTAAGTGGACCGTTTTCTCATTAGTTGGTCAAGTTTTAGTAGGGTTTGTATTGGCTTTAGCTCTTCACAGAGTACGCCACTTCAAGAAATTATATAGGACCTTATTGATTGTTCCTTGGGCATTTCCTACCATCGTTATTGCTTTTTCTTGGCAGTGGATCCTAAACGGGGTTTATGGCTACTTACCTAATCTAATCGTAAAATTAGGTTTAATGGAACATACGCCTGCATTTTTGACAGATAGTACATGGGCATTCCTATGTTTGGTGTTTATCAACATTTGGTTTGGAGCGCCGATGATTATGGTTAATGTACTTTCAGCTTTGCAAACAGTACCCGAAGAACAATTTGAGGCTGCTAAGATAGATGGTGCTTCAAGTTGGCAAGTTTTCAAATTTATCGTCTTTCCACATATTAAAGTGGTTGTAGGGCTTCTAGTTGTTTTGAGAACTGTATGGATCTTTAATAACTTTGACATTATCTACCTAATTACAGGTGGTGGACCAGCCAATGCTACAACGACGCTTCCAATTTTTGCCTACAACCTAGGTTGGGGAACTAAATTGTTGGGTCGTGCTTCAGCAGTTACAGTATTGCTCTTTATCTTCTTGGTGGCAATTTGCTTTATCTACTTTGCTATCATCAGTAAGTGGGAAAAGGAGGGTAGAAAATAATGAAGAAGAAATCCGGTATTTATTTAGATATTCTCTCACATGTACTCTTGATTGGTGCGACCATCGTTGCAATTTTCCCATTGGTATGGATTATCATATCTTCTGTCAAAGGTAAAGGGGAATTAACTCAGTATCCAACACGATTTTGGCCTGAACAATTTACATTGGATTATTTCACTCATGTTATCAATGATTTGCACTTTATTGATAACATTCGAAACAGTTTAATCATTGCCTTAGCTACAACTGTTATTGCGATTATTATTTCTGCTATGGCAGCCTATGGTATTGTTCGATTCTTCCCTAAATTGGGAGCAATCATGTCAAGACTACTTGTCATTACCTACATTTTTCCACCAATTTTGCTAGCAATTCCCTATTCAATAGCCATTGCTAAAGTTGGATTAACAAATAGTTTATTTGGCTTGATGATGGTTTATCTATCTTTTAGTGTTCCATATGCGGTTTGGCTTTTAGTTGGATTTTTCCAAACAGTTCCAATTGGAATTGAAGAAGCAGCTAGAATTGATGGTGCAAATAAATTTGTTACTTTTTATAAAGTTGTGCTACCGATTGTAGCACCAGGTATTGTAGCAACAGCTATTTATACATTTATCAATGCTTGGAATGAATTCTTGTATGCTTTGATTTTGATTAACAATACAGGAAAGATGACAGTAGCAGTAGCCCTTCGTTCACTTAATGGTTCAGAAATTTTAGACTGGGGAGATATGATGGCTGCATCTGTTATTGTAGTTCTTCCATCGATTATTTTCTTCTCTATCATCCAAAATAAAATTGCAAGTGGATTATCAGAAGGATCTGTAAAATAAGTTAAAATTAGAAAGTTTATTCAATAATAAAGGAGAAAAACATGGTTAAATATGGTGTTGTTGGAACAGGATATTTTGGAGCTGAGTTAGCTCGTTATATGCAAAAGAATGATGGAGCAGAGATTACTCTTCTCTATGATCCAGATAATGCAGAGGCAATTGCAGAAGAATTGGGAGCAAAAGTAGCAAGCTCCTTAGATGAGTTGGTTTCTAGCGATGAAGTAGATTGTGTTATTGTCGCAACTCCAAATAATCTTCATAAAGAACCAGTTATTAAGGCCGCACAACATGGTAAAAATGTTTTCTGTGAAAAACCAATTGCGCTTTCTTATCAAGATTGTCGCGAGATGGTAGATGCATGTAAAGAAAACAATGTAACCTTTATGGCAGGACATATTATGAACTTCTTTAATGGTGTCCATCATGCAAAAGAACTCATTAATCAAGGAGTCATCGGAGACGTTCTATACTGTCACACAGCTCGTAATGGTTGGGAAGAACAACAACCATCAGTATCATGGAAAAAAATCCGTGAAAAATCAGGTGGTCACTTGTATCACCACATCCATGAATTGGATTGCGTGCAATTTCTTATGGGTGGTATGCCTGAAACTGTAACCATGACAGGTGGAAATGTAGCCCATGAAGGTGAAAATTTCGGTGATGAAGATGATATGATTTTTGTCAATATGGAATTTTCTAATAAGCGTTTTGCCTTGTTAGAATGGGGTTCAGCTTATCGTTGGGGTGAACATTATGTCTTAATTCAAGGAACAAAAGGTGCTATCCGCTTAGATTTATTCAACTGTAAAGGAACTCTTAAGCTAGATGGACAAGAAAGTTATTTCTTGATTCATGAATCGCAAGAAGAAGATGATGATCGGACTCGTATCTATCATAGTACAGAGATGGACGGAGCAATTGCTTATGGCAAACCAGGTAAACGTACTCCATTATGGTTATCATCTGTCATTGACAAAGAAATGCGCTATCTGCATGAGATTATGCAAGGAGCCCCAGTATCAGAAGAATTTGCAAAATTGTTGACAGGTGAAGCTGCTCTAGAAGCGATTGCTACTGCAGATGCTTGTACCCAATCTATGTTCGAAGATCGTAAAGTAAAATTGTCAGAAATTGTAAAATAAATATAATTTAAAGGGGATGAAAAATTTATTTTCTCCCCTCATTTCGGAAATAAGTTAGGAGAAAATCTATGTCAGATTTAAAAAAATACGAAGGTGTCATTCCAGCCTTCTACGCATGTTATGATGATCAAGGAGAAGTAAGTCCAGAGCGTACGCGTGCCTTGGTTCAATACTTCATTGATAAAGGTGTTCAAGGTCTTTATGTCAATGGTTCTTCTGGTGAATGTATCTACCAAAGTGTTGAAGACCGCAAGTTAATCTTGGAAGAAGTCATGGCAGTTGCCAAAGGGAAGTTGACTATTATTGCTCACGTAGCTTGCAATAATACTAAAGATAGTATGGAACTTGCTCGCCACGCTGAAAGCTTAGGAGTAGATGCTATTGCAACGATTCCACCGATTTATTTCCGCTTGCCAGAATACTCAGTTGCTAAATACTGGAATGATATCAGTTCTGCAGCTCCAAACACAGACTACGTGATTTATAACATTCCTCAATTGGCAGGGGTTGCTTTGACTCCAAGCCTCTATACTGAAATGTTGAAAAATCCTCGTGTTATCGGTGTGAAGAACTCTTCTATGCCAGTTCAAGATATCCAAACCTTTGTGAGCCTTGGTGGGGAAGACCATATCGTCTTTAACGGTCCAGATGAACAGTTCCTAGGTGGCCGCCTTATGGGTGCTAAGGCTGGTATCGGTGGTACTTATGGTGCTATGCCAGAACTCTTCTTGAAACTCAACCAATTGATTGCTGACAAAGACTTGGAAACAGCGCGTGAATTGCAATACGCTATCAATGCAATCATTGGCAAATTGACTGCTGCACATGGAAATATGTATGGTGTGATTAAGGAAGTTTTGAAAATCAATGAAGGTTTGAATATTGGTTCTGTTCGTTCACCATTGACACCAGTGACTGAAGAAGATCGTCCAGTTGTAGAAGCAGCTGCAGCCTTGATTCGTGAAACCAAGGAGCGCTTCCTCTAATTCATAAGGAGGTATTTATGACATACTACGTTGCAATTGATATCGGTGGAACCAACATCAAATATGGTTTGATCGACCAAGAAGGCCAACTTGTTGAATCGTATGAAATGCCAACAGAGGCGCATAAAGGTGGACCTCATATCTTACAAAAGACCAAAGATATTGTAGCCAGCTATTTAGAAAAAGGCTCAGTAGCAGGTGTTGCCATTTCTTCTGCTGGGATGGTGGATCCAGACAAGGGTGAAATTTTCTATGCTGGGCCTCAAATCCCTAACTACGCAGGCACCCAGTTCAAAAAGGAAATCGAGACTAGCTTTAATATTCCTTGTGAGATTGAAAATGATGTCAACTGTGCAGGTCTTGCTGAAGCGGTATCTGGTTCAGGCAAGGGAGCGAGTGTCACCCTTTGCTTGACTATTGGAACAGGTATCGGTGGTTGCTTGATTATGGATGGGAAAGTCTTCCATGGATTTAGCAATTCAGCCTGCGAAGTTGGTTATATGCATATGCAGGATGGAGCGTTCCAGGATCTCGCTTCTACCACAGCTTTGGTTGAGTATGTAGCTAAGGCTCATGGTGAGGAAGTGGAACACTGGAATGGTCGACGCATTTTCAAGGAGGCTACTGAAGGAAACAAGATCTGTATGGCTGGCATTGACCGCATGGTAGACTATCTAGGAAAAGGTCTGGCAAATATTTGCTATGTGGCCAATCCAGAAGTAGTCATTCTTGGTGGCGGTATTATGGGGCAAGAGGCTATTCTCAAGCCTAAAATTCGAAAAGCTTTGAAAGATGCTTTGGTACCAAGTCTGGCTGATAAGACGAGATTAGAATTTGCTCATCATCAAAATACAGCAGGTATGTTGGGAGCTTATTATCATTTTAAAACAAAACAATCCTAGTTTGGTTCAACCAAACTAGGATTTTCTAATCAAGTTCCCTTGACTTTCTTTATAATTGTGAGATAATAAATAAAATATATAAAGGAGTTATATAAAATGGCTATAGCAAATTCAAGTAAAATTGTGACCTTCCAAGCTAATAGAGAATTGGTAAATGATGCTATGGAAGTGTTAAAAGAACAAAATCTCTCCCTTTCATCAGCACTTAGATTATTTTTAAAGAATGTTGCCGTAACAAATGAAGTAGATTTACTGAGTGAAGAGGAATTAGAGAAGGAGTATTTGTTTAGACAATTACAAGCAGAAGTTCAAGAAAGTTATGCCAAGATTGAGGCTGGAAATTACTTGACAGATGAGGATGTCGTGACACGCTATGGATTATAAAAAATATCGGATTTTGTATTCTCCTAAAGTGATTGATAGTCTGGATAAAATATATCAGTATATAGCAGAGGAAATCGGTTCTGTAGAGGCTGCGAGACGAAAAGTGGCGAGTATTAGAAAAGATATTAATCGGCTAGAAATTTTCCCCCAAGCTGGATTTGATGCCGATGAAAAATTTGGTAAGAAATTAGACCCTCGCTACCAAACGCGAGGGTTGACCTTGAGTAAGGATTACATCGTATTATATACAATTGTTGAGGATACCGTCAGACTTGCTTATTTACTCCCTTCAAAAAGTGATTACATGAAATTATTCAAGACTAAGTCAAGATATGACTAATTCATAATCTTGAATAGGTATGTTTGGTGATGAATAAAAATCCTAGTTTGGTTTAACTAAACTAGGATTTTCTTACACGTTTTTGTCTACGATAGCCATTGAGTTTTTTATTTTCCCAATAGCTGTTAAAGATTTTCTCCTTGCTTTCACGATTGATTTCTAAAAAGTAGGCATAAATCAAATCGATAAAGAAGAGCATAGGAAGTTGAGCGGATATACGTTGGATGTAAGAAGACTGGCTGTGGGTGGCTACAAGAACAGTCTCCGTATAGGTCTGACTATCTTTATTGGGAACACTTGTAAAGAGTACAGTCTTTGCTCCCATCTCCTTAGCGTCTAATAGACTATCTAAAATAGAAGGGGTTGTGCCAGAAAGAGAGAAACCGAGTACGAGACAATTCTCATCCATAATACTGGTTGTCCAAGCAAAACCGTCTTGGTCAGTCAAGGCCTCACAGACCACACCTAGACGCATGAAGCGTAATTTCATTTCACGAGCTACGAGGCCAGAACTCCCTGTTCCGAAGAAGTAGACACGCTCAGCATCTTCGATTAACTGGGCAATTCGTTCTAGTTGGACTTCGTCAATCAAGTCCTGTGTTTGCTCCCGCATACTGCTATAACTTCTAAGGACTCGTTTTGTCAGTGGACTGTGTTTGTGAGAATGGGTGTCTTGTTTCTCTGCTTGGTGTTGGTATTGGAAAATAAATTCTCGATAACCTGTAAAGCCACACTTTTTAGCAAAGCGGGTCAAAGCAGCCTGAGAAATATGTAATTTTTGAGTGACTTGCTGGGATGATAAATCATCTGCAATGGTTTCAGATTGTAAAAAATAGCGAGCGATTTCTTGCTCTAAATCTGTCATTTCTTCGAAGTGGGAATCAATGATGGTTGCTATATCTGGTTTGTCCATAGAAAGGCTCCTTTAAATGAGTCGTATTGGAAAAAGACTGGGTCATCGAACTTTTACATTCATTATAACATATAATATAGGGATGAATAAATAAAAACGTATCTTACTGTAAAAACGAAAAAAAGCTTCTTTCTTTTCCATAATTTTCTGCTCAAATTGTGGTACAATTAAGAGTAAGATTTTAAGTTAGAAATGAGACTGATTTGTATGAGAAAATTTAACAGCCATTCGATTCCGATTCGGCTTAATTTATTGTTTTCAATCGTCATTTTACTCTTTATGACCATTATTGGTCGTTTGTTGTATATGCAGGTTTTGAACAAGGATTTTTACGAAAAAAAGCTAGCCTCAGCTAGTCAGACCAAGGTCACAACCAGTTCTGCCCGTGGGGAAATTTATGATGCTAGTGGAAAACCTTTGGTAGAAAATACGTTAAAGCAGGTTGTTTCCTTTACGCGTAGCAATAAAATGACGGCTACAGACTTAAAAGAAATAGCTAAAAAGTTACTGACTTATGTGAGCATCAGTTCGCCAAACTTGACAGAACGCCAGCTGGCAGATTACTATTTGGCTGATCCTGAAATCTATAAAAAAACAGTGGAGGCTCTCCCAAGTGAGAAACGCTTGGATTCTGATGGCAATCAATTATCTGAATCCGAGCTTTACAATAATACTGTTGAAAGTATCGATCCAAGTCAATTGACCTACTCTGATGACGAAAAGAAAGAAATTTACCTCTTTAGCCAACTTAATGCAGTTGAAAATTTTGCGACAGGAACCATTGCGACAGATTCCTTGACAGATACTCAGATTGCATTGATAGCTTCGGCCTCTAAGAATTTACCTGGTATCAGTATTTCAACTTCGTGGGATCGAAAGGTCCTAGAGACTTCACTTTCATCTATAGTAGGAAGTGTATCCAGTGAAAAAGCCGGTCTTCCAGCTGAAGAAGCAGATGCTTATATCAAAAAGGGTTATTCTCTAAATGACCGTGTTGGAACCTCTTATCTAGAAAAACAATATGAAGAAACCTTGCAAGGAAAACGCTCTGTGAAAGAAATCCAGCTAGACAAGTATGGCAATATGGAAAGTGTCGAAAATATCGAAGATGGTACCAAAGGGAATAATATTAAACTGACTATTGATTTGGCCTTCCAAGATAGTGTGGACAATCTGCTTAAGAGTTATTTCAATTCCGAACTGGGAAATGGAGGAGCCAAGTATTCAGAAGGTGTGTATGCAGTTGCCCTCAACCCAAAAACAGGTGCGGTTTTGTCTATGTCAGGACTCAAACATGACTTGAAAACGGGAGATTTAACACCTGATTCCTTGGGAACAGTAACCAATGTCTTTGTCCCGGGTTCTGTTGTCAAGGCGGCGACCATCAGCTCAGGTTGGGAAAATGGAGTCTTGTCAGGGAACCAGACCTTGACAGACCAACCGATTGTCTTCCAAGGTTCAGCTCCAATTAATTCTTGGTATACTCAAGCTTACGGTTCATTCCCGATTACAGCTGTGGAAGCCTTGGAGTATTCTTCTAATACCTATATGGTTCAAACGGCTTTGGGCATTATGGGTCAGACCTATCAACCCAATATGTTTGTTTTAACTAACAATTTAGAATCCGCTATGGGGAAACTTCGTTCGACATTTGCTGAATATGGTCTTGGAGCCTCAACAGGCATTGACCTTCCAGATGAGTCAACCGGTTTTATACCAAAAGAGTATAATTTTGCTAATTACATTACCAATGCATTTGGTCAGTTTGATAACTACACCCCAATGCAATTGGCCCAGTACGTTGGAACTATTGCCAACAACGGTGTTCGGATTGCACCTCACATTGTCGAGGGAATTTATGGAAACAACGAACAAGGTGGCTTAGGGAACTTAATCCAATCTGTTGAAACCAAGGAAATGAATAAAATTAATATTTCTGAGTCTGATGTTTCCATCCTCCAACAAGGATTTTATCAAGTTTCACATGGTGGTAGTGCTTTGACAACAGGTCGTGCCTTTTCAAACGGCGCAGCGGTATCCATTAGTGGTAAAACAGGTACTGCCGAAAGTTATGTTGAGGGAGGTCAAAAAGCCAACAATACCAATGCTGTGGCCTATGCACCATCAGATAATCCTCAAATCGCTGTAGCTGTTGTCTTCCCTCATAACACCAACCTTACAAATGGTGTCGGACCTTCCATTGCGCGCGATATTATCAACCTCTATAACCAACATCATCCAATGAATTAGAAAGGAACATATGCTTTATCCAACACCTATTGCCAAGCTAATTGACAGTTATTCGAAGTTACCGGGTATCGGGATTAAGACGGCTACCCGTCTGGCCTTCTATACTATTGGAATGTCTGATGACGATGTCAATGAATTTGCTAAAAATCTCCTTTCTGCTAAGAGAGAGCTGACCTACTGTTCCATCTGCGGTCGCCTGACTGATGACGATCCTTGCTCTATCTGTACCGATCCGACTCGTGACCAGACAACGATTTTAGTTCTCGAAGATAGTCGCGATGTGGCAGCCATGGAGAATATTCAAGAATACCATGGACTCTATCATGTCTTACATGGACTCATTTCTCCCATGAATGGTATCAGTCCAGATGATATCAATCTTAAGAGTCTTATGACTCGTCTGATGGATAGTGAAGTTTCAGAGGTAATCGTAGCAACAAATGCTACAGCAGATGGTGAAGCGACATCTATGTATCTTTCACGTTTGCTCAAGCCAGCTGGTATCAAGGTTACGCGTCTAGCACGAGGTCTCGCTGTCGGAGCGGACATTGAGTATGCGGATGAAGTGACACTCTTACGAGCCATTGAAAATCGAACAGAGTTGTAAGTCTAGACAAATTAACACACTCAATTCATTTATACAAAAATCACGGAGATCGACAGTTGTTTTATCGGTCTCTTTTTAGATTTATTGAAGACCAGTATCAGGTTCAAGTTTCAAAAAAGAAGCAAATATGATATACTAAAGAACGAGTATTCTATTAGAATTGGAACAAATAATATGAAACAAACGATTATTCTTTTATACGGTGGGCGTAGTGCAGAGCGTGAAGTCTCTGTCCTTTCAGCTGAAAGTGTCATGCGTGCGGTAAACTACGACCGTTTCACAGTCAAGACTTTCTTTATCAGTCAGTCAGGTGACTTTATCAAAACGCAAGAATTTAGCCAGACTCCAGGTCAAGAGGATCGTCTCATGACCAATGCGACTATTGACTGGGACAAGAAAATAGCGGCAAGTGCCATCTACGAAGAAGGTGCAGTAGTCTTTCCAGTTCTTCACGGTCCGATGGGAGAAGATGGCTCAGTTCAAGGATTCTTGGAAGTTTTGAAAATGCCTTATGTTGGTTGTAACATATTGTCATCTAGCCTTGCCATGGACAAAATCACGACCAAGCGTGTGTTAGAATCTGTCGGGATTGCCCAAGTTCCTTATGTGGCCATTGTCGAAGGTGATGATGTGACTGCTAAAATTGCCGAAGTTGAAGAAAAATTGACTTATCCAGTCTTCACAAAACCATCAAACATGGGGTCAAGTGTCGGTATTTCTAAGTCTGAAAATCAAGAGGAACTCCGTCAAGCTTTGAAACTTGCCTTCCAATATGACAGCCGTGTCTTGGTAGAGCAAGGGGTAAATGCTCGTGAAATCGAGGTTGGTCTCTTGGGAAACTACGATGTCAAGAGTACGCTACCAGGAGAAGTAGTCAAGGATGTTGCTTTTTATGACTACGATGCCAAGTATATTGACAACAAGATTACCATGGATATCCCAGCTAAAATCAGTGATGATGTGATAGCTGTCATGCGTCAGTATGCAGAAACAGCCTTCCGTGCCATTGGTGGCCTCGGTCTCTCTCGTTGCGATTTCTTCTATACAGACAAGGGAGAGATTTTCCTAAACGAGCTCAATACCATGCCAGGTTTCACCCAGTGGTCTATGTACCCACTACTTTGGGACAATATGGGAATCAGCTACCCAGAACTAATCGAGCGTTTGGTTGAACTTGCTAAGGAAAGTTTTGACAAGCGCGAAGCACATTTGCTATAAAAATGAAAGAGAGGGTAGGAGCCAGAACTATCACTGCAAGGTGACTAGAGTTCTCGGGCTTCGACCCTTTTTAAAGGAGTAGAAATGAAATTAACAATCCATGAAGTTGCCCAAGTTGTCGGAGCTAAAAATGATGTCAGCATCTTTGATGATGCTCAGTTGGAAAATGCTGAGTTTGATAGTCGTTTGATTGCGGCAGGAGATTTATTTGTCCCCCTCAAAGGTGCGCGTGACGGTCATGACTTTATCGAAACAGCCTTTGAAAATGGTGCGACAGCAACCCTGTCTGAGAAAGAAATCGCAAATCATCCCTACATTCTAGTAGATGATGTCTTGACTGCCTTTCAAAAACTAGCTGCCTACTATCTTGAAAAAACGGCAGTTGATGTTTTTGCTGTCACAGGTTCAAATGGTAAAACAACGACCAAGGATATGTTAGCTCACTTGCTGTCAACAACCTACAAAACCTACAAAACACAAGGAAACTACAATAACGAGATTGGCCTTCCTTACACAGTTCTCCATATGCCTGAAGGAACAGAAAAGTTGGTATTGGAGATGGGGCAGGATCACTTGGGAGATATCCATCTCTTGTCTGAATTGGCTCGTCCAAAAACAGCCATCGTGACCTTGGTTGGAGAAGCCCATTTGGCTTTTTTCAAAGACCGTTCTGAGATTGCTAAAGGAAAAATGCAAATTGCAGACGGGATGGCACCTGGTTCCTTGCTTTTAGTACCAGCTGACCCTATTATAGAGGATTACTTGCCAACTGATAAAAAGGTAGTTCGTTTTGGGCAAGGGGCAGAGTTGGAAATTACCGACTTGATTGAGCGTAAGGATAGCTTGACCTTTAAATCCAATTTCTTGGAGCAAGCCCTTGATTTGCCAGTAACTGGCAAGTACAATGCCACCAATGCTATGATTGCATCCTATGTTGCCCTACAAGAAGGAGTTTCAGAGGAGCAAATTCATCAGGCCTTCCAAAATCTTGAATTGACGCGTAATCGTACCGAGTGGAAGAAAGCAGCCAATGGAGCAGATATCTTGTCAGATGTTTACAATGCCAATCCAACTGCTATGAAACTGATTTTAGAGACTTTCTCTGCCATTCCAGCCAATGAAGGTGGCAAGAAAATTGCAGTTTTGGCGGATATGAAGGAACTGGGCGACCAGTCTATTCAGCTTCATAATCAGATGATCTTGAGCCTTTCTCCAGATGTGCTTGATACCGTTATTTTCTATGGAGAAGACATTGCTGAATTAGCCCAATTGGCCAGTCAAATGTTCCCAATTGGCCACGTTTACTACTTCAAGAAAACAGAAGACCAAGACCAATTTGAAGACCTAGTT
This sequence comes from Streptococcus mitis, assembly GCF_023110375.1. Taxonomy (GTDB): domain Bacteria; phylum Bacillota; class Bacilli; order Lactobacillales; family Streptococcaceae; genus Streptococcus; species Streptococcus mitis_CI. The sequence goes on from NZ_JALDVV010000007.1 coordinate 34,683, forward strand.
AAGCAGGTTAAAGAAAGCCTTGGAGCTAATGATCAAATCCTGCTCAAAGGCTCTAACTCTATGAATCTAGCCAAGCTGGTAGAAAGTTTAGAAAATGAAACCAAGTGATTTTGTTAAGTATCTGCAAAGAATGATTGCCCTTACAGATACTGGCTTAACCTTTACAAAAGATCCTTTTGACCGTGAGCGCTACGAGGACTTGCGAAGTCTGTTATCTGAAATGTTGAATCAGGGATCAGACCTGGATGCAGAAGAAGTAGCAGAAGTCTTGAAACCAACTTCAGCTTATGCGACTCCCTTAATGGACGTCCGTGCTTGGATTGTTGAGGATGAGAAGATTTGTCTGGTTAGGGGATAAGGAGAGGATAGTTGGGCTTTGCCAGGTGGCTTTGGTGAAGTCGGCTATTCTCCAACAGAAAATATTCTCAAGGAAATTGAAGAAGAAACCGGTTTTGAAGCTAAAGTAGAAAGACTACTAGCTGTTTTTGATACAAATCGTTTCCAACTACAGAGCAAGCAATATGCAAAGTTTGTTTTTGAATGTAAGCTTCTTGATGGACAATTCCAAGAAAATCAAGAAATTGCTGACCTTCAATTTTTTGCCATTGACCAACTGCCAGCCTTATCTGAAAAACGCATTACCAAGGAGCAAATAGAGCTTCTTTGGCAGGTTTATCAAGGTCAGAGGGAGCAATATCTTGACTAAGAAGATGATTATCGTATTTCTAAATTCATTTTTCTCAAGTAGCATGGTATAATAAAATGCAGGAAAATTTTGAATCATGAGGAAGACTAGATGAATTTATGGGATATTTTCTTTACGACCCAAGCAACAGAGCCACCCAAATTTGACCTTTTTTGGTATGTCAGTATATTTACACTCTTGGCTTTGACCTTTTATACAGCCTATCGTTATCGTGAAAAGAAGGCTTATCAACGATTTTTCCAAATCTTGCAGGCAGTTCAGTTAATCCTTCTTTATGGATGGTACGGGGTTAATCATATGCCATTGTCAGAAAGCTTACCCTTTTACCATTGCCGTATGGCTATGTTTGTGGTGCTTTTGCTTCCTGGTCAGTCCAAATATCGGCAGTATTTTGCATTACTAGGAACATTTGGGACATTAGCAGCCTTTGTTTATCCAGTGCCAGATCCTTATCCATTCCCGCATATTGCGATTTTATCCTTTATCTTTGGCCACTTAGCTCTCTTGGGGAACTCTCTAGTTTATCTATTGAGACAGTATAACGCGCGATTGCTGGATGTGAAGGGAATTTTTCTCATGACCTTTGCACTAAATGCCTTGATTTTTGTGGTCAATTTAGTAACAGGTGGAGATTACGGATTCTTGACAAAACCACCATTGGTTGGAGACCATGGCTTAGTAGCTAATTATTTAATAGTTTCCCTGGCCTTATCAGCAGCGATTACGTTAACAAAGAAAATCTTGGAACTATTTTTAGAACAAGAAGCAGAAAAAATGATTGCAAAGAAAGCTTAGAAATGAGCTTTCTTTTTTTCATAAATCTGATTTTTTATAACTTGTTTGGAAAATAAAAAAATTTGATGAGCGAATGTGAAAAAATGGTAAGTAAATTTAGGAAAAACTAAGCACGATTGGATTTTTTGTGTTATAATATTCTGTGAATAGCTATGCCCTATTTTAGCTATATTGAATAGAAGTTTGAAACTTGGAAGAGAGAGGATGCGATGTAATGGCTAGAGATGGTTTTTTTACAGGCTTAGATATCGGAACTAATTCGATTAAAGTATTGGTTGCCGAGCTTAGAAATGGTGAACTTAATGTAATTGGTGTAAGTAATGCCAAGAGTAAAGGTGTAAAGGATGGGATTATCGTTGATATTGAAGCAGCAGCAACTGCTATCAAGTCAGCTATTTCCCAAGCAGAAGAGAAAGCTGGCATTTCAATTAAATCAGTGAATGTTGGCTTGCCTGGAAATCTTTTGCAGGTAGAACCAACTCAAGGAATGATTCCAGTTACATCTGATACAAAAGAAATTACAGACCAAGATGTCGAAAATGTTGTCAAATCAGCTTTGACAAAGAGTATGACACCAGATCGTGAAGTCATTACTTTTATTCCAGAAGAATTTATCGTAGATGGTTTCCAAGGTATTCGTGACCCGCGTGGCATGATGGGTGTTCGTCTTGAAATGCGTGGTTTGCTTTACACAGGTCCACGTACTATTCTTCACAATTTACGTAAGACAGTTGAGCGCTCAGGTGTTCAAGTTGAAAATATTATTATTTCACCATTGGCTTTGGTTCGTTCAGTCTTGAACGAAGGAGAACGTGAATTTGGAGCTACTGTGATTGATATGGGAGCAGGTCAAACAACTGTTGCTACAATCCGTAACCAAGAACTCCAGTTTACAAATATTCTTCAAGAAGGTGGAGATTATGTCACAAAAGATATCTCTAAAGTCTTGAAGACTTCACAAAAACTAGCTGAAGGATTGAAATTGAACTATGGTGAAGCCTACCCTTCACTTGCAAGCAATGAAACCTTCCAAGTTGAAGTAATTGGTGAAGTGGAACCTGTAGAAGTTACAGAAAGCTACCTAGCAGAGATTATTTCAGCCCGCATTAAGCACATTTTTGAACAAATCAAACAAGAGTTGGAAAGAAGACATTTGTTGGATCTTCCAGGTGGGATTGTTCTGATTGGTGGAAATGCTATTTTACCAGGTATTGTAGAACTTGCACAGGAAGTCTTTGGCATTGGTGTCAAACTTTACGTTCCAAATCAAGTTGGAATCCGTAACCCTGCTTTTGCTCATGTGATTAGCTTGTCTGAATTTGCTGGTCAATTGACTGAAGTGCATTTGTTAGCACAAAGAGCAGTTAAGGGTGAAGATACTTTGCGTCACCAACCTATTAATTTTGGTGGGATGATTCAACGTGTTACTCAGGTAGCACAACCGACCCCTATTCAACCAGTTCAAAATACTGAGGTAGAGCAATCAGCTTCTACGAACGTAGTTGCTCTGAAAGAAGATAAAGTATCTTCTCAAAATAAACCAAAAATCGCAGATCGTTTCCGTGGCTTAATCGGAAGCATGTTTGATGAATAAAAGAGGAAAAATAAACTATGACATTTTCATTTGATACAGCAGCAGCTCAAGGTGCAGTTATTAAAGTAATCGGTGTTGGTGGAGGTGGCGGTAACGCCATTAACCGCATGGTTGACGAAGGTGTTGCAGGCGTAGAATTTATCGCAGCAAACACAGATGTACAAGCTTTGAGTAGTACAAAAGCTGAGACTGTAATTCAGTTAGGCCCTAAATTGACTCGTGGTTTGGGTGCTGGCGGTCGACCTGAAGTTGGTCAAAAGGCAGCTGAAGAAAGCGAAGAAGCCTTGACTCAAGCTATTACTGGAGCAGATATGGTTTTCATTACTGCAGGTATGGGAGGCGGCTCAGGTACTGGTGCTGCTCCTGTTATTGCCCGCATTGCTAAAGATTTAGGTGCTCTTACAGTTGGTGTTGTGACACGTCCTTTCGGTTTCGAAGGAAGTAAACGTGGTCAGTATGCTGTAGAAGGAATCAATCAACTTCGTGAGCATGTGGATACTCTATTGATTATTTCAAACAACAACTTGCTTGAAATTGTTGATAAGAAAACTCCACTTCTTGAAGCTCTTAGCGAAGCAGATAACGTACTTCGCCAAGGTGTTCAAGGAATTACGGACTTGATCACAAATCCTGGTTTGATTAACCTTGATTTTGCCGATGTGAAAACAGTTATGGCAAATAAAGGGAACGCCCTAATGGGTATCGGTATCGGTAGTGGTGAAGAACGTGTGGTAGAAGCTGCTCGTAAGGCAATCTACTCACCACTTCTTGAAACAACTATTGACGGTGCTGAGGATGTTATCGTCAACGTTACTGGTGGTCTTGACTTGACTTTGATTGAAGCAGAAGAAGCTTCAGAAATTGTCAACCAAGCAGCTGGTCAAGGAGTGAACATCTGGCTCGGAACATCAATCGATGAAAACATGAAAGATGAAATCCGTGTTACAGTCGTTGCAACTGGTGTTCGCCAAGATCGTGTTGAAAAAGTTGTTGGTCATGCACCAAGACAAGCTGTTCGTCATGAGCAAGCAAGTCCTAGCCATGCACACAATCATAATCGTCACTTTGATATGGCTGAAACTGCAGAAATTCCAAGTCCAGCACCTCGTCGTACAGAAACTTCTCAATCTTCAGCATTTGGTGATTGGGATCTGCGTCGTGAGACAATTGTTCGACCAACTGATTCAGTGGTATCACCAGTTGAACGTTTCGAAGCGCCATCTTTACACGATGAGGATGAATTAGACACTCCTCCATTTTTCAAAAATCGTTAAGTAAATGAATTTGAAAGAAAATACAGAACGTGTTTTTCAACAAATAAAAGATGCAAGTCAGCAGTCAGGAAGAGAAGCCAATTCTGTTTCGGTTGTTGCTGTTACAAAATATGTAGACGTACCGACAGCGGAGGCTTTGCTTCCGCTAGGTGTGCATCATATTGGTGAAAATCGTGTGGATAAATTTCTTGAGAAATATGAAGCTTTAAAAGATAGAAATATTACCTGGCATTTGATTGGAACCTTGCAAAGACGCAAGGTCAAAGATGTCATTCAGTATGTTGATTATTTCCACGCTTTGGATTCATTAAAGCTAGCAGAGGAAATTCAAAAAAGAAGTGACCGAGTTGTTAAGTGTTTCTTACAAGTAAATATCTCAAGGGAAGAGAGCAAACATGGTTTTTCAAGAGAAGAACTATTGGAGCTCTTACCAGAATTGGCCACCTTAGATAAAATTGAATATGTCGGCTTGATGACCATGGCTCCTTTTGAAGCTAGTAGTGATGAGTTGAAAGAAATTTTTAAAGCTACGCAGGATTTGCAACTAGAAATTAGAGAAAAACAAATTCCCAATATGCCAATGACGGACTTGAGTATGGGTATGAGTCGTGACTACAAGGAAGCGATTGAATTTGGCTCAACATTTGTCAGAATTGGTACAGCATTTTTTAAATAGGAAAGAAATATGTCTTTAAAAGATAGATTTGATAAATTTATAGATTATTTTACAGAAGATGGAGAAGATGTTGGTAATTCATATCAGCCTAAAGCTGAAGAGCCGATTGTGACTCCAGTCCCTTCTGTTCAAGAGTTGCCTCAACAAGCTGGTAGCACGCCATCAAAAGATAAAAACATCACTCGTCTTCATGCCCGTCAACAAGAGTTGGCTATGCAAAGTCAACGTTCTACTGATAAGGTGACAATTGATGTTCGTTATCCACGTAAATACGAAGATGCCACAGTTATTGTTGATTTATTAGCTGGTAACGAAAGTATTTTGATTGATTTCCAATATATGACAGAAGTTCAAGCACGTCGTTGTTTGGACTATCTGGATGGGGCGCGCCATGTTTTAGCTGGTAACATGAAAAAGGTAGCATCTACTATGTACCTGCTGACACCAGTTGATGTTGTTGTCAATATTGAAGACATCAAAATTCCAGATGAATCACAAAATGGTGAATTTGGCTTTGATATGAAACGTACGAGAGTGAGATAATGATCTTTCTCATTCGTTTTGTTCAAAATGCAGTGGATATCTATTCACTGATTTTAATCGTGTTTGCTCTGATGTCTTGGTTTCCTAATGCTTATGAATCACGTCTTGGACGCTTGATTATTAGTTTAGTGAGACCGATAATAGCTCCCTTGCAACGTTTACCCCTCCAGATTGCAGGTCTTGACTTGTCTGTCTGGATTGCGGTATTACTAGTTCACTTCCTAGGGGAACAGTTGATTCGACTTTTAGTGATCTTTCTATGAACAAGATGATTTATCAACACTTTTCTAAGAATGATTCGTCTTTTATTGATAAGGGAGTAGAATGGATAAAAAAGGTAGAAGATTCTTATTCTCCTTTTTTATCACCTTTTGTAAATCCCCATCAAGAAAAGATTTTAAAGGTGCTAGCATCAACCAACGGCATCTCCTACATGAGCAGTCGGCAGTTTCTTGAAACTGAATATGTACGGGTTCTTCTGTATCCTGATTATTTTGAGCCGGAATTCTCTGATTTTGAACTTTCCTTGCAAGAAATTGTCTATCCTAATAAGTTTGAACGCCTAACGCATGCAAAAATATTAGGAACTGTTTTAAATCAGCTAGGAATTGATAGGAAGCTATTTGGTGATATCTTAGTCAACGAAGAGAGAGCACAGATTATCATTAATCGACAGTTTATGCTCCTTTTTCAAGACGGCATTACGAAAATTGCTCGTTTACCGGTTCGTCTAGAAGAACGGGATTTTACTGAGAAAATTGCTACAGTAGAAGATTATCAAGAATTAGATATTTGTATTGCTAGTTCTAGATTAGATGTTTTTCTGGCAGGTGTCTTCAAGCTGTCTAGAAATCAGGCAAGTCAGTTAATTGAAAAACAGGCAGTCCAAGTTAATTACCATTTAGTTGAAAAATCAGATTATGCAGTTCAAGTTGGTGATCTGATTAGTGTAAGGAAATTTGGTCGATTGAAACTCGTTAGAGATAATGGGCAAACAAAAAAAGATAAAAAGAAATTAACGGTCCAATTGTTATTAAGTAAGTGAGGAAAAATATGCCAATTACATCGTTAGAAATCAAAGATAAAACCTTTAGTACACGCTTCAGAGGTTTTGATCAAGAAGAAGTAGATGAGTTTTTAGATATTGTAGTCCGTGATTATGAAGATTTGGTTCGCTCTAATCATGATAAGGATTTACAAATTAAGAGTTTGGAAGAGCGTTTGTCTTACTTTGATGAGATGAAAGATTCATTGAGTCAATCTGTATTGATTGCACAAGATACAGCAGAGCGAGTAAAACAAGCTGCAACGGAACGTTCAAACAATATTATCCAACAAGCAGAGCAAGATGCACAACGTTTGTTGGAAGAAGCTAAGTACAAGGCAAATGAAATTCTTCGTCAAGCAACTGACAATGCCAAGAAGGTTGCTGTTGAAACAGAAGAATTGAAAAACAAGAGTCGTGTCTTCCATCAACGTCTTAAATCTACAATTGAGAGCCAGTTAGCAATTGTTGAATCTTCAGATTGGGAAGATATTCTTCGCCCAACAGCGACTTATCTTCAGACAAGTGATGAAGCTTTCAAAGAAGTGGTCAGCGAAGTCTTAGGTGACTCTGTCTTGCAACAACATCCAGAGGAAGAACCAATTGATATTACTCGCCAGTTTTCTCCCGAGGAAATGGCTGAGTTGCAAGCGCGTATCGAAGCGGCTAATAAGGAACTTGCAGAAGCCGAAGCAAGAGCTGAGCAAGAACAAGTGGTTTCACCAGCTCCGGTTGTTGAAGAAAGTCCAGCTCATCCAGTTGGTCCAATGTATGAAGAGCCAGAAGTAGCTCCAAGCCATTATTCAGGACCAACACCAGCTACTGAAGCTGTAAACTCAGAACCAGGTTTTGCGGCACCGCAAGAATCTGTTACAATTTTATAAGAAATAATCTGAGAACAATATCTTATCCTTATATTTCCAGCGAGCAGGAGATGGTGTGAGTCCTGCATTCCCTAACGATAAGATTATCCTCTCAAAAACTCAAGTCTGAAGCTAGTAAGATTTGACGTTCCCCACGTTACGGGATAAGAGGGAGAAAGACTAAATCTTTTTCCGAATAAAGGTGGTACCACGATTTTCGTCCTTTTTGGCAGTCGTGGTTTTTAATTTGTTATTATTTATAAAGGAGATACAATGAAACTCAAAGATACCCTTAACCTTGGGAAAACAGCTTTCCCAATGCGTGCAGGACTTCCAACCAAAGAGCCAGTTTGGCAAAAGGAATGGGAAGATGCAAAACTTTACCAACGTCGTCAAGAATTGAACCAAGGAAAACCTCATTTCACCTTGCATGATGGCCCTCCATACGCGAACGGAAATATCCACGTTGGACACGCTATGAACAAGATTTCAAAAGATATCATTGTTCGTTCAAAATCAATGTCAGGTTTTTACGCACCATTTATCCCGGGTTGGGACACACATGGTCTGCCAATCGAGCAAGTTTTGGCAAAACAAGGTGTCAAACGTAAAGAAATGGACTTGGTTGAGTACTTGAAACTTTGCCGTGAATACGCTCTTTCACAAGTAGATAAACAACGTGAAGACTTCAAACGTTTGGGTGTTTCTGGTGATTGGGAAAATCCATATGTGACTTTGACTCCTGACTATGAAGCAGCTCAAATCCGTGTCTTCGGTGAAATGGCTAATAAAGGCTATATCTACCGTGGTGCCAAACCAGTTTACTGGTCTTGGTCATCTGAGTCAGCCCTTGCTGAAGCAGAGATTGAATACCATGACTTAGTTTCAACTTCCCTTTACTATGCCAACAAGGTAAAAGATGGCAAAGGAATTCTAGATACAGATACTTACATCGTTGTTTGGACAACTACTCCATTTACCATCACTGCTTCTCGTGGTTTGACTGTTGGAGCGGATATTGATTACGTCTTGGTTCAACCTGCTGGTGAAGCTCGTAAGTTTGTGGTTGCTGCAGAATTATTAACTATCTTGTCTGAGAAATTTGGTTGGGCTGATTTTCAAGTCTTGGCAACATACCGTGGTCAAGAATTGAACCACATCGTAACAGAACACCCATGGGATACGGCTGTAGATGAGTTGGTGATTCTTGGTGACCACGTTACGACTGACTCTGGTACAGGTATTGTCCATACAGCCCCTGGTTTTGGTGAGGACGACTACAATGTTGGTATTGCTAATGGTCTTGAAGTCGCAGTGACTGTTGACGAACGTGGTATCATGATGAAGAATGCTGGTCCTGAGTTTGAAGGTCAATTCTATGAAAAGGTAGTTCCAACTGTTATTGAAAAACTTGGCAACCTCCTTCTTGCCCAAGAAGAAATCTCTCACTCATATCCATTTGACTGGCGTACTAAGAAACCAATCATCTGGCGTGCAGTACCACAATGGTTTGCCTCCGTTTCTAAATTCCGCCAAGAAATCTTGGACGAAATTGAAAAAGTGAAATTCCACTCAGAATGGGGTAAAGTTCGTCTTTACAATATGATTCGTGACCGTGGCGACTGGGTTATCTCTCGTCAACGTGCTTGGGGTGTTCCGCTTCCTATCTTCTATGCTGAAGACGGTACAGCGATTATGACTGCTGAAACGATTGAACACGTGGCTCAACTCTTTGAAGAACATGGTTCTATCATCTGGTGGGAACGTGATGCTAAGGACCTTTTGCCAGAAGGATTTACTCATCCAGGCTCACCAAATGGCGAGTTCAAAAAAGAAACTGATATCATGGACGTTTGGTTTGACTCAGGTTCATCATGGAATGGAGTTGTTGTAAACCGTCCTGAGTTGACTTACCCAGCAGACCTTTACCTAGAAGGTTCTGACCAATACCGTGGTTGGTTCAACTCTTCACTCATCACATCTGTTGCCAACCATGGCGTAGCACCTTACAAACAAATCTTGTCACAAGGTTTTGCCCTTGATGGTAAAGGTGAGAAGATGTCTAAATCTCTTGGAAATACCATTGCTCCAAGCGATGTTGAAAAACAATTTGGTGCTGAAATCTTGCGTCTTTGGGTAACAAGTGTAGACTCAAGCAATGACGTACGTATCTCTATGGATATCTTGAGCCAAGTCTCTGAAACTTACCGTAAGATTCGTAACACTCTTCGTTTCTTGATTGCTAACACATCTGACTTTAACCCAACTCAAGATTCAGTAGTTTACGATGAGCTTCGTTCAGTTGATAAGTACATGACGATTCGCTTTAACCAGCTTGTCAAGACCATTCGTGATGCATATGCGGACTTTGAATTCTTGACAATCTACAAGGCCTTGGTGAACTTTATCAACGTTGATTTGTCAGCCTTCTACCTTGATTTTGCTAAAGACGTTGTTTATATCGAAGGTGCCAAATCATTGGAACGCCGTCAAATGCAGACTGTTTTCTATGACATTCTTGTGAAAATCACCAAACTCTTGACTCCAATCCTTCCTCACACAGCAGAGGAAATCTGGTCATATCTAGAGTTTGAAGCCGAAGACTTCGTTCAATTGTCAGAATTGCCAGAAGCGGAAACTTTTGCTAATCAAGAAGAAATCTTGGATACATGGGCAGCCTTAATGGACTTCCGTGGACAAGCTCAAAAAGCCTTGGAAGAGGCTCGTAATGCCAAAGTTATCGGTAAATCACTCGAAGCACACTTGACAGTTTATCCAAACGAAGTGGTGAAAACTCTACTCGAAGCAGTAAACAGCAATGTAGCTCAACTTTTGATCGTGTCAGACTTGACCATCGCAGAAGGACCAGCTCCAGAAGTTGCTGTTAGCTTTGAAGATGTCGCCTTCACTGTTGAACGCGCTGTAGGTGAAGTATGTGACCGTTGCCGTCGTATTGACCCAACAACAGCAGAACGTAGCTACCACGCAGTCATCTGTGACCACTGTGCAAGCATCGTAGAAGAAAACTTTGCAGACGCAGTCGCAGAAGGATTTGAAGAGAAATAAGGTTGTTGTATGATACTAAGAAGGAAAAGGATTGCCAAACAGTCCTTTCCTTTTTGGTTTTGACTAGCTTTTTTGTGAAAAATTGTGTAAAATAGAATAGATAAACGAGGGAAAACCTCGGAAAATTTAAAGGAGAATCCATCTAATGGTAAAATTGGTTTTTGCTCGCCACGGTGAGTCTGAATGGAACAAAGCTAACCTTTTCACTGGTTGGGCTGATGTTGATTTGTCTGAAAAAGGTACACAACAAGCGATTGACGCTGGTAAATTGATCAAAGAAGCTGGTATCGAATTTGACCAAGCTTATACTTCAGTATTGAAACGTGCGATCAAAACAACTAACTTGGCTCTTGAAGCTTCTGACCAATTGTGGGTTCCAGTTGAAAAATCATGGCGTTTGAACGAACGTCACTACGGTGGTTTAACTGGTAAAAACAAAGCTGAAGCTGCTGAACAATTTGGTGATGAGCAAGTTCACATCTGGCGTCGTTCATACGATGTATTGCCTCCAAACATGGATCGTGATGATGAGCACTCAGCTCACACAGACCGTCGTTACGCTTCACTTGACGACTCAGTTATCCCAGATGCTGAAAACTTGAAAGTGACTTTGGAACGTGCCCTTCCATTCTGGGAAGATAAAATCGCTCCAGCTCTTAAAGATGGTAAAAACGTATTCGTAGGAGCTCACGGTAACTCAATCCGTGCTCTTGTAAAACACATCAAAGGTTTGTCAGATGACGAAATCATGGACGTGGAAATCCCTAACTTCCCACCATTGGTATTCGAATTTGACGAAAAATTAAACGTAGTTTCTGAATACTACCTTGGAAAATAAAAATTGTAAGTCTAGAATTGATTTCTAGGCTTTTTATGTTAGTATGGTAGTATGATAAGGAATAAAAAACAAGATTATGTATTGGCCTACAAGCAACCAGCGTCAACGACATATAAGGGTTGGGAAGAAGAGGCCTTACCGATAGGCAATGGTTCTTTAGGAGCAAAAGTATTTGGCCTTATAGGGGCTGAGCGGATTCAATTCAATGAAAAAAGTCTCTGGTCTGGTGGTCCACTTCCTGCTAGTTCAGATTATCAGGGTGGAAATCTTCAGGATCAGCATAACTTTTTAGCTGAGATTCGGCGGGCTTTGGAAAAGAGAGATTACAATCGGGCTAAGGAACTGGCTGAACAGCACCTAGTTGGGCCCCAAACGAGTCAATATGGGACCTATCTGTCCTTTGGAGATATTCATATTGAGTTTAGCAAGCAAGGCAAGACTTTGTCTCAGGTGACGGATTACCATAGACAGCTTAATATCAGTAAGGCGCTTGCGACGACTTCTTATGTCTATAAGGGAACGAAATTTGAACGTGAAACTTTTGCGAGTTTTCCAGATGATCTCTTGATTCAGAGCTTTACTAAGGAAGGGGCGGAAACTCTAGATTTTACTATAGAACTGTCGCTGACCCGCGATTTGGCTTCTGATGGAAAGTATGAGCAGGAAAAATCTGATTACAAGGAATGCCAGCTGGATATCTCAACGTCTCATATCTTGATGAAGGGACGGGTTAAGGACAATGACCTGAAGTTTGCTAGTTATCTAGCTTGGGAAACGGATGGAGATATTAGAGTTTGGTCAGATAAGGTTCAGATATCAGGAGCCAGTTATGCCAATCTCTTCTTGGCAGCTAAGACGGATTTTGCCCAAAATCCTGCTAGCAATTATCGCAAGAAAATAGATTTAGAGAAACAGGTTAAGGACTTGGTGGACACAGCTAAAGAAAAGGGCTATGCCCAATTGAAATCAAGGCATATTGAGGACTACCAAGCTTTATTTCAGCGTGTTCAATTGGATTTGGGAGCTGATGTTGACACATTCAATACAGATGATTTGCTAAAAAATTATAAGCCACAAGCGGGGCAGGCTTTGGAGGAGCTGTTCTTCCAGTATGGACGGTATTTATTGATTAGTTCTTCCAGAGATTGTCCAGATGCTCTACCAGCTAACTTGCAAGGGGTCTGGAATGCGGTCGACAATCCTCCTTGGAATTCGGACTATCACTTAAATATCAATCTGCAGATGAATTATTGGCCAGCCTATGTTACCAATCTCCTAGAGACGGCTTTTCCAGTCATCAACTATATCGATGATTTGCGAGTCTATGGTCGCCTAGCAGCTGCAAGGTATGCAGGAATCGTCTCTCAGGAAGGGGAGGAGAATGGTTGGTTGGTTCATACTCAAGCGACTCCCTTTGGTTGGACGGCACCTGGTTGGGATTACTATTGGGGTTGGTCGCCAGCTGCCAATGCGTGGATGATGCAAACTGTTTATGAGGCCTATACATTTTATAGGGACCAAGACTATCTCAGGGAGAAAATTTATCCCATGTTGAGGGAAACGGTTCGTTTTTGGAATGATTTTTTACATGAGGATAGGCAGGCACAGCGTTGGGTGTCTTCTCCGTCTTATTCTCCAGAACATGGGCCGATTTCGATTGGCAATACTTATGACCAATCTCTGATTTGGCAATTATTCCATGATTTTATTCAGGCTGCTCAAGAATTGGGGCTGGATGAGGCTTTGTTGACTGAGGTCAAGGAGAAGTTTGACTTGCTTAATCCCCTTCAAATCACTCAATCTGGTCGAATCAGGGAGTGGTATGAGGAGGAAGAGCAGCATTTTCAAAATGAGAAAGTGGAGGCCCAGCATCGACATGCTTCCCATCTAGTGGGACTCTATTCTGGCACTCTCTTTAGCTACAAGGGACAGGAGTATCTTGAAGCTGCGCGTGCTAGCCTCAATGATCGTGGAGATGGGGGCACAGGCTGGTCTAAGGCCAATAAGATCAATCTTTGGGCGCGTCTAGGAGATGGCAATCGAGCCCATAAATTATTAGCAGAGCAGTTAAAGTCATCCACCTTGTCAAATCTTTGGTGTAGCCACCCTCCTTTTCAGATAGATGGTAATTTTGGTGCTACTAGTGGCATGGCAGAAATGTTACTTCAGTCTCATGCAGCTTATCTGGTACCTCTAGCCGCCCTACCCGATGCTTGGTCAACAGGTTCTGTTTCAGGCTTAATGGCACGTGGACATTTTGAAGTTAGCATGAGGTGGGCGGATAAAAAACTCTTACAGATGACCATTTTATCAAGAAGTGGAGGAGATTTGCGAGTCTCTTATCCAGATATTGAGAAGAGTGTGATTGAAATGAATCAAGAAAAAATAAAAGCGAAATGCATGGGGAAAGATTGTATTTCGGTAGCAACAGCAGAAGGCGATCTGGTTCAATTTTATTTTTAAGAAGATGTTAGAAGGCAGTAGTTTGAGACTGCCTTTTAATATGGATTTGAGAATGTAAGCAGTTTCCAACTAGTTGAAAAAGCGTTATAATGGTAGTAGGAAGTAATTTGTTTGAGAGAGGATGGGTCTGATGGCTTATATTGAGATGAAACACTGTTACAAGCGTTATCAGGTTGGGGATACGGAGATTGTGGCCAATCGTGATGCGAATTTTGAGATTGAAAAGGGTGAATTGGTTATTATTCTAGGTGCATCTGGTGCAGGTAAGTCAACGGTTCTTAACCTTCTTGGGGGAATGGATACCAATGATGAGGGGGAAATCTGGATTGATGGTGTCAATATTGCAGACTATAGTTCCCACCAGCGTACCAATTACCGCCGCAATGATGTAGGCTTTGTTTTTCAGTTTTATAATCTAGTTTCCAATCTAACCGCTAAGGAAAATGTGGAGTTGGCTTCAGAAATCGTGACAGATGCCTTGAATCCTGAACAGGTCTTGACAGATGTAGGTCTGGCTCATCGTCTCAATAACTTTCCAGCCCAGCTTTCTGGAGGGGAGCAACAGCGAGTCTCCATTGCACGCGCGGTAGCCAAAAATCCTAAAATTCTCCTTTGTGACGAACCAACTGGAGCCTTGGATTATCAGACAGGTAAACAAGTCTTGAAGATTCTCCAAGATATGTCTCGTCAAAAGGGAGCGACGGTGATTATCGTGACTCACAATGGAGCTTTGGCGCCCATTGCTGATCGCGTGATTCATATGCACGATGCCAGTGTCAAGGATGTGGTGATCAACCAGCATCCTCAGGATATCGACAGTTTGGAGTACTAGCATGATCAAGCGAAAAACCTATTGGAAGGACTTAATTCAGTCCTTCACAGGCTCCAAGGGGCGTTTTTTATCCATCTTAACCTTGATGATGTTGGGATCTCTAGCCTTAGTAGGCCTCAAAGTGACTAGTCCCAACATGGAGGCGACAGCTAATGCTTATTTAACAACTGCTCAAACCTTGGATTTGGCAGTCATGTCTAACTATGGCTTGGATCAAGCAGATCAAGAAGAACTAGAACAGACCCAGGGCGCAGAGGTCGAGTTTGGCTACTTGACAGATGTGACTATGGATAATGGGCAAGATGCTATTCGGCTGTACTCCAAACCAGAGCGAATTTCAACCTTTCAGTTAAGAGAGGGACGACTTCCTCAGTCAGATAAGGAAATCGCTTTGGCCACTCATTTGCAAGGCCAATACAGCGTGGGACAGGAGATTAGTTTTAAAGAAAAAGAAGAGGGTCATTCCTCTTTAAAAGACCATAGGTATACCATTACTGGTTTTGTGGATTCAGCTGAAATCCTCTCTCAGAGAGATATGGGCTACGCAGGAAGTGGAAGTGGGACTCTGACAGCCTATGGGGTGATTTTACCTAGTCAGTTTGATCAGAAAGTCTACAATATAGCTCGTTTGAAATATCAAGATTTGTCAGGTTTAAATGCTTTTTCAGCAACTTATGAAGAAAAATCCAAACAACATCAGGAAGAGCTTGAACAAGCTTTGTCAGATAATGGCAAGGCACGTCTGCAAGTCTTGAGAAAAGAAGGACAAGAGTCTCTAGACAAAGGCAAAGAAACCCTTGATAAGGCTGAGACTAATCTGCAGGAAGGCCAGCGTCGTTTAGCAGCTGCTCAAGCTCGTTTACAGGCTCAGGAAAGTCAACTAGCCTTGCTTCCTCAAGCTCAGAGAGAGCAGGCTAGTGCTCAACTTACCCAAGCTAAGCAGGAATTGGGTAAAGAAGAGGATAGACTAAAGCAGGCTGAACAAAATCTAGCCCAAGAAAAGGAAAAACTAGAAAAACATCAGCAAGTCTTGGATGATTTGGCTGAGCCCAAGTATCAAGTCTATAATCGTCAGACCATGCCTGGCGGTCAAGGCTACCTCATGTATAGTAATGCTTCAGCCAGTATTCGGGCAGTGGGCAATATCTTTCCTGTAGTGCTTTATGCCGTAGCAGCTATGGTGACCTTTACAACCATGACTCGTTTTGTGGATGAAGAGCGAACTCATGCAGGGATTTTTAAGGCCTTGGGCTATCGTAGTAAGGATATTATCGTCAAGTTTCTCCTCTACGGTCTAGTAGCTGGGACTGTAGGAACAGCTCTAGGTAGCATACTTGGACATTATTTACTAGCAGGTGTGATTTCAAGTGTCATTACAAAAGGCATGGTGGTGGGAGAAACCCAGATTCAGTTCTATTGGACCTATAGCTTACTGGCTCTTGTCTTGAGTTGGTTGGCGAGTGTGCTACCAGCCTACTTGGTAGCTCGTAGGGAACTTCATGACGAAGCAGCCCAGCTTTTATTGCCTAAACCTCCTGTTAAAGGAGCTGAAATCTTACTAGAGCGCATCGGTTTTATCTGGCGTCGTCTCAGTTTTACCCATAAGGTAACAGCCCGTAATATCTTCCGTTATAAACAGCGGATGTTGATGACGATCTTTGGTGTGGCAGGTTCAGTCGCTCTGCTCTTTGCAGGTTTGGGAATTCAATCCTCTGTAGCAGGAGTTCCGTATAGACAGTTTCAACAAATCCAACAGTATCAAATGATTGTCTCTGAAAATCTTAGTGCGACCAATCAAGACAAGGCAAATCTAGAAGAAGTGTTGAAAGGTCAGGCTATTCAAGCCTACCAGAAAATTTATTCTAAGACGCTAGACAAGGATTTTAAAGGCAAGGCTGGTCTTCAGACTGTTACTCTTATGATGACAGAGAAGGAGGATTTGACTCCCTTTATCCATCTGCAACATCATCAGCAGGAGCTGACATTAAAAGATGGCGTCGTTATTACAGCTAAACTTGCCCAGCTGGCAGGTGTCAAGGTTGGACAAACTCTAGAAATTGAAGGTAAGGAATTAACGGTTGCTGCTATTACTGAGAACTACGTTGGTCACTTTATTTATATGAGTCAAGCTAGCTATGAGCAAATTTACGGACAGCTACCCCAAGTCAACACTTATCTGGTCTCGCTAAGGGATACCAGTGCTCCTAGTATCGAAAGACAGGCAGGCTTACTTATGAATCAAGCTGCGGTGTCCAGCGTTGTCCAGAATGCTTCAGCCATTCGGCTCTTTGACTCGGTCGCAAGTTCACTCAATCAGACCATGACCATCTTGGTTATCGTGTCGGTTCTGTTGGCTATTGTTATCCTTTACAATCTAACCAACATTAACGTAGCTGAGAGAATCCGTGAACTCTCCACTATCAAGGTTCTCGGTTTTCATAACAATGAAGTCACTCTCTACATTTACCGTGAGACGATTGTGCTGTCCCTTGTGGGAATTGTCCTTGGTCTAGCAGCTGGTTTCTATTTACATCAATTTTTGATTCAAATGATTTCGCCTGCAACTATTCTCTTTTATCCGCAGGTAGGCTGGGAAGTCTATGTAATCCCAGTGGCAGCAGTAAGCACCATTTTGACCTTGCTTGGTTTCTTTGTCAATTATCATCTGAGAAAGGTTGATATGCTTGAAGCCTTGAAATCTGTAGAGTAAGGTAGTTGTTTTTATCTGATTGAACTTATATTTACTCGTAAACAAAAATCCTCCGTTTCAAAGAGTAGGGAACTCTTTGTGACAGAGGATTTTTTCTATAGGGCTTTAGCAGCTGCAATTGCGGCTTCGAAGTTTGGTTCAGAGTTGATATTGTCCACGTATTCAACGTAGCGAATAGTATTGTCAGTATCAAGGACAAAGACTGCACGTGCCAATAGGTGCCATTCATTGATTAAGAGGGCATAGTCATGTCCAAAGGAATGGTCGAAATAGTCTGAGAGCATGATGGCGTTTTCAATACCTTCAGCACCGCACCAACGTTTTTGGGCAAAGGGTAGGTCCATGGAAACAGTCAAGACGACCGTGTTGTCCAGTCCAGCCAGTTCTTCATTAAAACGACGTGTTTGAGTTGAGCAGATGCCTGTATCGATAGAAGGAACGACACTCAAAACTTTTTTCTTGCCATCAAAATCAGCCAGAGATTTTTTAGAAAGGTCTGTTGTAGTGAGTGAAAAATCAAGTGCCTTGTCGCCTACTTGTAGTTGTTTACCTGTAAAGCTCACAGGATTTCCGAGAAAAGTTACCATAAGATACTCCAATCTTTTTTCTTCCATTTTAGCTGAAACAGTCGGAATTTTCCAATGATTTGACCGGAAATATGGGCATAGAAAAAAACGCCAGCTCATGTGAGAATGACGTTTTTCAGAGGCTTATACTCAATGAAAATCAAAGAGCAAACTAGGAAGCTAGCCACAGGCTGTACTTGAGTACGGCAAGGCGACGCTGACGTGGTTTGAATTTGATTTTCGAAGAGTATTATTTTGCCAATCCTTCAGCAATCTTATCAAGGTTGTATTTCATCATGTTGTAGTAGCTGTCGCCTTCTTTACCTTGTTCTGCGATAGAGTCAGTAAAGATTTGTGCGTAGATTGGGATGTTTGTATCTTGTGAAACAGTCTTCATTGGACGGTCATCCACACTTGATTCTACAAAGAGTGAAGGAGTTTTTGTTTGGCGAAGTTTTTCAACCAAGGTCTTGATTTGGTCAGGAGTTCCTTCTTCTTCAGTATTGATTTCCCAGATATAGGCACTTGGGACACCGTAGGCTTTAGAGAAGTATTTGAAGCATCCTTCGCTGGTTACGATGAGTTTTTTCTCAGCAGGGATGTTGTTAAATTTCTCCTTAGCTTCCTTGTCAAGTTTGTCTAGCTTATCAGTATATTCTTTGAGATTTTTTTCGTAGAATTCCTTGTTGCTAGGGTCTTTAGCGCTCAATTGTTTAGCGATATTCTTAGCAAAAATCATACCGTTTTCAAGGTTAAGCCAAGCGTGTGGGTCTTCTTTGCCTTTTTCGTTTTGGCCTTCAAGGTAGATAACATCAACGCCTTCGCTGACTGCAAAGTAGTCTTTGTTTTCAGTTTTCTTGGCATTTTCTACCAATTTTGTAAACCAAGCATTGCCACCTGTTTCAAGGTTGATCCCGTTATAGAAAATCAAATCAGCTTGAGAAGTTTTCTTAACGTCTTCAGGGAGTGGTTCGTATTCGTGTGGGTCTTGGCCAACAGGAACGATACTGTGAAGATCAATCTTGTCACCGGCAATATTTTTAGTAATATCAGCGATGATTGAGTTTGTAGCAACAACTTTTAGTTTTTGACCAGAAGCTGCATCTTTTTTTCCGCTACCACATGCTACAAGAACAATGGCGGAAAGAAAAAGAACCAACAATGTACCTAATTTTTTCATTAGATCCTCCAATTTATTGGGGTTTTACCCCTTATTTTAACAAATGTTTATTTTTCAGTTTCAAATATCGTTGTTTTGGAGCGATAAAGAAGCTAATGAGAAAGAAACTAGCAGCTGTGAGCACGATACTAGAACCTGCCGCAACGTTAAAGCTATAGCCGATAAAGAGTCCCAAAACTGAAGCAGTAGCTCCAAAAGTTGAGGAAAGGAAAATCATGCTTTTCAGGCTATTAGCATACAGATAAGCAGTTGCAGCTGGGGTAATCAGCATGGCTACAATCAGGATAGTTCCGACACTTTGCATGGCTGTCACAGACACGAGAGTCAGGAGTACCATGAGAAGGTAGTGATAGAAATTGACAGGCATTCCCATGGCTTTAGCCAAGAGTTCATCAAAGGATGTTATCAAGAGTTGCTTGAAGAAAATCCAGATTAACAAGAGAATGACTGCCCCAACACCCATAGTAATAAACATATCCGTATCTTGGACGGCTAGGATATTACCAAAAAGGATATGGAAAAGGTCAGTTGAACTTTTAGCGACACTAATCAAGATGATACCGAGGGCTAAGAAAGAAGAAAAGGTAATGCCGATGGCGGTATCGCTTTTGATAATCGAGTTCCCCTTGATGTAGGTAATGATGATGGCAGCTAGCAATCCAAAGACAATGGCTCCGATAAAGAAGTCAACGCCCAAAATGAAGGAGAGGGCTACACCTGGTAAGACAGCATGTGAAATGGCATCTCCCATGAGTGACATCCCGCGTAGGATGATGAAACATCCTACAGCTCCAGCTACGACCCCGACGACAATGGCTGTTATCAAGGCATTTTGTAAGAAATGGAATTTTTGCAATCCATCTATAAATTCTGCAATCATAGGTCACCTCCATTGAAAAAGAGTCGATTACCGTAAGCTTCTTTGAGATTGGCTTCGGTAAAGGTTTCTTTGGTTGGACCAAAGGCAATCACTTCTCGATTGACAAGCAAGACTTGATCGAAGTAGTGGGGAACCTTGCTGAGGTCGTGGTGGACGATGAGAACCGTCTTTCCAGCTTTTTTCAAATCTCTCAGCGTATTCATGATGATTTCCTCACTGACAGAGTCAATCCCAACAAAGGGTTCATCCAAGAGGATATAGTCGGCTTCCTGCACCAAACATCTGGCAATCAAAACCCGCTGGAATTGACCTCCAGAAAGTTGACTGATTTGACGTTCAGCATAGTCAGCTAGGCCGACGATTTCAAGGGCTTCTTGCACTTTCTTCCAATGTTTAGCATTTAAACTGCGAAAGAGAGGAATAGAGGGAAATAGTCCTAGCGAGACGCATTCCTTGACCTTGATGGGAAAGTTGTAGTCGATATTGATTTTTTGTTCGACATAGGCAATTCGGTGTAAGGATTTTTTAACTTCCTTGTCATCGAGAAATGCCTGACCTTGATGTGGGATAATTCCCAGCATCCCTTTTAATAATGTTGATTTTCCAGCACCGTTTGGACCAATGATACCGGTAATTGTTGGTCCTTGGAGCACTAGTGAAATATCCTTAAGTGCCAATGTTTCTTTGTAGGAGACACTGAGGTTTTCGATACGTATCATAAACTTATATTCCTCCTGTCTCTTAATATACATTAAAAAAAAAATTAAGTCAAGTTAATTTTTGAAAAAATTAAAATAATAACTGAAAAATGATGGAAAAGGAAAGTTCATTTTTAATTGCATTCCCAAGCAATTTTTGTTAAGCTAGCAATAACTTAAAAAAATGAAAGTGAGAACAAGATGACACGTTATCAAGATGATTTTTATGATGCAATCAATGGAGAATGGCAGAAGACAGCTGAAATCCCAGCAGATAAGTCTCAAACGGGAGGTTTTGTTGATTTAGATCAGGAAATTGAAGAATTGATGTTGGCGACAACAGACAAGTGGTTGGCAGGTGAAGAGGTGCCTGAGGATGCTATCTTGGCAAACTTTGTCAAATACCACCGCCTAGTTCGTGATTTTGACAAGAGAGAAGCTGACGGTATCACACCTGTTTTGCCTCTTCTTAAAGAGTTCCAAGAATTGGAGACTTTTGCAGATTTCACTGCCAAACTAGCAGAGTTTGAACTTGCAGGAAAACCGAACTTCCTTCCTTTTGGTGTATCGCCAGACTTTATGGATGCTAGAATCAATGTTCTATGGGCTAGTGCTCCAAGCACGATCCTGCCAGATACGACCTACTATGCAGAAGACCATCCTCAGCGCGAAGAGCTCTTGACTCTTTGGAAAGAAAGTAGCACAAATCTCCTCAAGGCTTATGATTTTTCTGATGCAGAAATTGAAGACTTGCTTGAGAAAAGATTAGAATTGGACCGCCGAATTGCAGCAGTGGTGCTTTCTAATGAAGAAAGTTCAGAGTATGCTAAACTTTACCATCCATATGCTTATGAAGATTTCAAAAAATTCGCGCCTGCCTTACCTCTGGATGACTTCTTCAAAGCCGTTCTTGGACAAGTACCAGACAAGGTTATTGTAGACGAGGAACGCTTCTGGCAAGCAGCAGACCAATTCTATAGTGAAGAAGCTTGGCCTCTCCTCAAGGCAACCTTAATTTTAAGTGTTGTGAATCTCTCAACCAGCTATTTAACAGAAGAAATTCGTGTCTTGTCAGGTGCCTATAGCCGTGCGCTTTCAGGAGTTCCAGAAGCCAAAGACAAGGTCAAGGCAGCCTACCAGCTAGCACAAGGTCCTTTCAAACAAGCCTTGGGTCTCTGGTATGCCCATGAAAAATTCTCCCCAGAGGCTAAGGCAGACGTGGAGAAAAAAGTGGCAACTATGATTGATGTTTATAAGGAACGCTTGGCTAAAAATGACTGGCTGACTCCTGAAACTCGTGACAAGGCCATCGTCAAACTCAATGTTATCAAGCCTTATATCGGTTACCCAGAAGAATTACCAGAACGCTATAAGGACAAGGTAGTGGATGAGACTGCTAGTCTTTTTGACAATGCTCTAGCCTTTGCGCGTGTGGAAATCAAGCACAGTTGGAGTAAGTGGGACCAGCCTGTAGACTACAAGGAATGGGGCATGCCTGCTCATATGGTCAATGCCTACTACAATCCACAGAAGAACCTGATTGTCTTTCCAGCAGCTATTTTACAAGCACCTTTCTATGACTTGCATCAGTCATCTTCTGCTAACTACGGGGGTATCGGGGCGGTTATTGCCCATGAAATTTCTCACGCCTTTGATACCAACGGAGCATCCTTTGATGAAAATGGTAGCCTCAAGGATTGGTGGACAGAGAGCGACTATGCTGCCTTCAAGGAGAAAACACAAAAAGTTATTGACCAATTTGATGGACAAGATTCTTATGGAGCAACCATTAACGGTAAATTGACTGTGTCAGAAAACGTGGCTGACTTGGGAGGAATCGCTGCAGCGCTTGAAGCAGCTAGGAGAGAACCAGACTTCTCAGCAGAAGAATTCTTCTACAATTTCGGTCGCATCTGGCGCATGAAAGGTCGTCCAGAATTTATGAAACTTTTGGCTAGCGTCGATGTGCACGCACCAGCCAAACTCCGTGTCAATGTACAAGTACCAAACTTCGATGATTTCTTTACAACCTATGATGTCAAAGAAGGAGACGGTATGTGGCGTTCACCAGAAGACCGCGTGATTATTTGGTAAAATGATTTCTTAATCAAGTATAACTTGGCGTGAATGATTCATTTTTGAAGTTTATACATCTGAAAATGCAATGCTATCGAGGTTAATATGAAGAAATTTTTAATGATGCTTTCAGCTATTTTTTCGATTTCAGTTTTGGCATCTTGTGGTCTCAATAAAAATAATAGCAATACAGAACCTTCATCTCCACTATCATCTGTTTCCAAAGACGATAAGTCTAGCACATCAACAGAAGCAAAGACTGAAAATACAAGCGACTCGTCAACCAAAGTTTCACAATCAACTGCTGAAAATAAGAAGGAAACGGGACCAGATTTGTATAAAGAAGTGATTGAACGTTATAATCACTATACAGAGCTTTTAAAACAAGGTAATAGAGAAGATTTATACGAGGAAAATAAACAACACAAGATTGCTTCAGAAGAATATGGCATGATTTTCTCTCGTATGGATTATCAAAATGCACCAGACTTTAAATATGCCCTTCTTGATTTGAATAAAGATGGGCAAGATGAGTTGCTTATTGGGGATGAAAAATTTGTTTCAGCTATTTACTATTTGAAAAATCAAAAACCAAACTTACTTCATACAGCTTATGTAGCTTCTGCAGGTGGTTTTCGCTCAGGCTTTGTTATTTACGAAAATGGTCTAGTCTCTTATGCAGACTGGCAGTCAACTCGTCCAGAAATGAACCTGGCTCTATATTCGTTTGATAAAAATGGAGTGCAGAAGATTAAAGAAGCAACTATTCAAATCGGTGGTAATGAAAAAGCAGAGCAAGTTTTAGATATTTCTTCTGAAAAGCTTGATTTGTCTAACATTGACTGGAAAGAATTGAATCCAACTAATTAGTTTTGAATTATTTTTCTAGTCAATGTTGATTCTACCGAGCAAGTAGTGATGTAGAAATTGAAGCTACACAAAAACCAAGGATAATTGTCCTTGGTTTTTATGTTTTAGAAAAATGGATTGAAGGTTTTTTCGTGAGCGATGGTCGTAGCCGGACCATGTCCTGGATAGACATCATAGTTTGGTAGAGTGAAGAGTTGGGTCTGGATACTATGAAGGAGTTGTTCCATACTACCAGTTGGAAGGTCGGTTCGTCCAATGGTTTCACGGAATAGGGCATCTCCTGTCAAGACTAGGTGAGCATCAGGAAAGACTAGGGAAACACCACCGATAGAATGTCCTGGTGTTGGTAAGACGGTGAAACGAAATTCCTCCAGCTGATATTCCTCATGAAAGACAAAGGTGTGTTCTGCAGGTTTTGCGACCACATCTGCCATATCATCGTGGCGAGGAAGCCCAGAGAGATTATCGACAGGAGTATAGAGCCAGCTGGCTTCACTCTCTGCGATATAGACAGGAGGATTGTCAAAAGTCTCGCGAACCAAGTCCAGACTCATGATATGGTCATAATGGGCATGGGTCAAGAGAATAGCGTAGATAGGTTTGTTGATCTTCTCTATTGTCTGACGAATAGCTTCCCAATGGCTACCAGGGTCAACCACCATAAGGTGCTTTTCGCCTTCCAAATAATAGGTGTTTTCATAGGCAACAGGATTCACAGTTTTATGGATTTTCATACTAGCTCCAATCTCAAAGAATGTACTAATACTCTTCGAAAATCTCTTCAAACCGCGTCAACTTTATCTGCAACCTCAAAGCGGTGCTTTGAGCAACCTGCGGCTAGTTTCCTAGTTTGCTCTTTGATTTTCATTGAGTATACATTAAGTATAGCACAGTTGGGGAGAATAAGCTGGAAAAGGAAATAGGTCTAGAAAGAAGAAGATGGTTTGGATAAAAAATAAGCCTCGAGTTAGTTCGAGGCTTAAACTGTTTTAATTACCAGCATAATATTTTTGGATTCCCTTGACAATCCCTTCAACTAGTTTATCTTGGTAGTCACTGCTGCGGATTTTTTGGTTTTCTTCCGGATTATCCATATATCCCATCTCCAACAAAACAGCTGGTTTAGCTGTTTCACGGAGAACAGCAAAGGTTGCTTGCAAGAGCCCAGCATCCCTAGCTCCAGTTTCAGCTAGCAGTGAAGAATGGATATCGGCTGCGAGACGATTACTTTCACTCATTCGTTCAGGATTGTTGTGCCAATCCTTGTTAATCTTGCTGGGGAAACCAGGTTCATCCTTGTAAGAATAGGTCTGGATACCCAGATTAACGGTTGTATCATTCCCTTTTGCATTGAAATGAAGGCTGATGAAAAAGTCAGCATTGGTCTTGTTGACCATACGAGAACGCTCGGTAATAAAATCAACGTCTATATCACTATCTCGAGAGGTGAGAACGGTATAGCCGAGTCCTTCTAGTCGTTTACGTAGCTTACGATAAACTTGTAGGTTCAATTCTTTTTCAGCTATGCCATAGTAATAAGCCCCGCGATCCTTACCACCGTGTCCTGGATCGAGAAAGATAGTTTTAGAGTAATGTCCTTTTTGAAAACCTTGTGCTAATTCACGAACCCATTTTCCATTCCCTTGGAAGAGCTGATTTTTACCATCCACAGCATAGGTTCCTGTAACATATACACCATCGTCCTTAAGATAGTACCAAGCTTGATAGTCTGGGTCATAAATCCATTCCTTGTGGGCCATGTAGCCACCAGATTTGAGGTAGTAGGAACCAATCCATTGTTTTTGGGCATAACGTCCGCCAGATTTGAGGTAAAACCAACTAGAGTAGCTTTGGTCGTAGACCCATTCCTTATCTGCCATAGCACCACTGGATTTGAGGTAGTAATCGCCTTTCCAGACATTGGCCAACATTCTACCGTAGCCATCAAAAGCATACCACTTGCCATTGATTTGGCTCCATTGGTTGGATAAATATTTACCTGAACCATTGATATAGTACCAATTATTTCCCATTTGGTACCAGCTGTTTTCAAGCAAGTAGCCATGACTATCAAAGAAATAACCATCATAGAGGGTATCTGTAAATTTGACCCCAGTTTGACTATAAAAAGTCCACTTGTTCCCCTCTTTTACCCAGCCAGTTTGTATAGGTTGATTGGGTTTTGTTTCCCTAGAAAGAGAAGGTTTGCTTTCTTGCTCACTTGAACTAGCTGTGCTCGACGAAGTTTCTGTACTAGCTTGAGAATTGTTTGCAGAAGTATTTGTAGAACTGCTAGTGGAAGTAGTTGTTGAGTTACTGGTTGAACTAGTCATAGGGGTAGTAGTGGAATGACTCGTATCGTCAGCTAAAACGACTTGGCTGGATAAGCCGAGAACAGCCAAGGCTAAAAGTGTCAATCTTTTGTGTGATTTCATGTGAGATGCCTTTCTAGAGAGATGAAATTTCAGTAATTATCGTAAAAAAACTGTTTATATTACCATTATACACTAAAAAGGTTAGAAAATTACCAAAATATCAAACATTTTCTTATTGAAAAAGAGGAATGTATTTTCGTTTCGCTAACTTTTATCTTAGCCTATATCAAAAAAGATAGATGAAAATTAGATAATTATATTATTTTTTAGTGTGAATCTTATTTTATTCTCCTTCCCAACAAATTGAATAAGCTTTAGAATCCTCTTTTTCTAGTTTTCATATTCTTAAAAAAGTGATAAAATGGTAGGAAGAATTGGAGAGTAGAAATGCCGAAAGAAGTGAATTTAACAGGCGATGAAGTTGTCGCTTTAACACAGAAATATTTATCGGAAGAGGATGTGGCTTTTGTCCATAAGGCCTTGGTTTACGCCGTTGAATGCCATAGTGGTCAATATCGTAAATCAGGTGAACCTTATATCATTCACCCTATCCAAGTGGCAGGTATTTTAGCTAAGCTCAAGCTGGATGCTGTAACGGTTGCTTGTGGTTTCTTGCATGATGTGGTGGAGGATACTGATGCGACCTTGGACGATTTGGAAAGGGAGTTTGGTCCTGATGTGCGCGTGATTGTCGATGGAGTTACCAAGCTCGGTAAAGTTAAGTACAAGTCTCACGAGGAGCAATTAGCGGAAAATCATCGCAAGATGCTTATGGCCATGTCTGAGGACATCCGTGTTATCTTGGTCAAACTGTCTGACCGCTTGCACAATATGCGGACGCTTAAACATCTTCGAAAAGACAAGCAGGAGCGCATTTCCAAAGAAACTATGGAAATCTATGCACCTCTTGCTCACCGTCTGGGGATTTCTAGCGTCAAATGGGAATTAGAAGATCTATCTTTCCGTTATCTCAACCCAACGGAGTTTTACAAGATTACCCATATGATGAAGGAAAAACGCAGAGAGCGTGAAGCCTTGGTGGATGAGGTGGTCACAAAATTAGAGGAATATACGACAGATCGTCATCTAAATGGGAAGATTTACGGTCGTCCCAAGCATATTTACTCGATTTTTCGCAAAATGCAGGATAAGAGAAAGCGTTTTGAGGAAATCTATGACCTGATTGCTATTCGCTGTATTTTAGATACCCAAAGTGATGTTTATGCCATGCTTGGTTATGTGCATGAACTTTGGAAACCAATGCCAGGTCGTTTCAAAGACTATATCGCTAACCGCAAGGCCAATGGCTACCAGTCTATCCATACGACTGTTTATGGGCCAAAAGGACCGATTGAATTCCAGATTCGAACCAAGGCCATGCATGAGGTGGCTGAGTACGGGGTTGCGGCTCACTGGGCTTATAAGAAAGGCATTAAGGGGCAGGTTAACAGCAAGGAATCAGCTATTGGGATGAACTGGATTAAGGAGATGATGGAGCTCCAAGACCAGGCTGATGATGCTAAGGAATTTGTGGATTCTGTTAAGGAAAACTATCTGGCTGAGGAGATTTACGTCTTTACCCCAGATGGAGCTGTCCGTTCCCTTCCAAAAGATTCAGGACCGATTGACTTTGCCTATGAAATTCATACCAAGGTCGGTGAAAAAGCAACTGGTGCCAAGGTCAATGGCCGTATGGTTCCACTGACAACCAAGCTCAAAACAGGGGATCAGGTTGAAATTGTCACCAACCCTAACTCCTTTGGACCGAGCCGTGATTGGCTCAATATGGTCAAGACCAGCAAGGCGCGTAACAAGATTCGTCAGTTCTTTAAAAACCAAGATAAGGAATTGTCTGTCAATAAGGGTCGTGAAATGCTGATGGCCCAGTTCCAAGAAAATGGCTATGTGGCCAATAAATTCATGGACAAGCGTCATATGGACCAAGTCCTTCAAAAGACCAGCTACAAGACAGAAGAATCCCTCTTTGCGGCCATTGGTTTTGGAGAAATCGGTGCTATTACTGTCTTTAATCGTCTAACTGAGAAGGAACGTCGTGAGGAAGAACGTGCCAAGGCCAAGGCTGAAGCAGAGGAACTTGTCAAAGGTGGCGAGATCAAGGTTGAAAATAAAGAAACCCTCAAGGTCAAGCATGAGGGTGGTGTGGTCATTGAAGGTGCATCAGGCCTCCTAGTGCGGATTGCTAAGTGTTGTAATCCAGTGCCTGGTGACGATATTGTTGGCTATATTACCAAGGGGCGTGGTGTGGCTATTCACCGTGTGGACTGTATGAACCTGCGTGCCCAAGAAAACTATGAGCAACGTCTCCTTGATGTGGAATGGGAAGATCAGTACTCTAGCTCAAATAAGGAGTATATGGCTCATATCGATATTTATGGACTCAACCGTACAGGACTGTTGAACGATGTACTACAAGTTCTTTCAAACACAACTAAGAATATCTCAACAGTCAACGCTCAACCAACCAAGGATATGAAATTTGCTAATATCCATGTGTCCTTCGGCATTGCCAACCTCTCGACGCTGACTACGGTTGTGGACAAGATCAAGAGCGTGCCAGAGGTTTATTCTGTCAAACGGACCAACGGCTAATTGTCCTAGTTCTTACTAGAAAGGCTATTATGAAAATCATTATCCAACGAGTTAAAAAAGCCCAAGTGAGTATCGAAGGTCAGGTTCATGGGAAAATCAATCAGGGGCTTTTATTGCTGGTTGGTGTTGGACCAGAGGACCAAGAGGAAGATTTGGACTACGCTGTGAGAAAGCTTGTCAATATGCGGATTTTTTCAGATGCAGAAGGCAAGATGAACCT
The DNA here is from genome assembly GCF_023110375.1 of Streptococcus mitis. Lineage (GTDB taxonomy): Bacteria > Bacillota > Bacilli > Lactobacillales > Streptococcaceae > Streptococcus > Streptococcus mitis_CI. The sequence continues at coordinate 63,563 of NZ_JALDVV010000007.1, forward strand.
GTCTGTCAAAGATATTGAGGGAGAAATCCTCTCTATTTCTCAGTTTACTCTCTTTGCGGATACTAAGAAGGGCAATCGTCCAGCCTTCACAGGGGCAGCCAAGCCTGATATGGCATCAGACTTCTATGATGATTTCAATCAAAAATTAGCGCAAGAAGTGCCCGTTCAGACAGGCATCTTTGGAGCTGATATGCAGGTTGAGCTGGTCAATGACGGACCAGTTACCATTATCCTAGATACTAAAAATAGATAAGAAAGACCAAGCCCAGCCGGCTTGGTTTTTCTCATCTATCATAAAATACTCCAAAATGCAATCGGTTCTTGATATGCTTGGGGGAAGTTTCTTTTCAGGCTTTGGCAGGTGCGATAGGAAGGGATGAGGTGTCCTAGGGTTAGGAGAGTTCCCTGAAGGAAAAGTGGCACACCACTCAAACATATCAAGGAGAGAATGATCAGGCTATCCCATAGAAGGATTTGTAAGGCAAAACGCCAGAATCTTGGTCTAATCTGGGAATAGAGGTGACTAAAGTGGTCACAAAGTTGGTTTGAAAGATAGGTCAATAGCACAGGATGAAAGAAAATGAGCCAACCGCTATAAATCAAAATCCAGTCCCAAGTAAGCCCCCCTTTAAATGTCAAAAATGCCAGCATGATTCCATCAATGACAAGGAGTTGAGTGGTTTTGATGAAGATGATTTTTTTCATGATAACCCCTCCTTTTCCTTAGAGACACTCCCATAAAGAGATATGTTTGTCGTAAAAGTCTGGATAGTTGTCTCTTAGGTAGTCGGCCGTCATATAATATAAAGTAGAATGGCAAGCAGTGATGATTGGCATAAGAGAGAGAAAACGCTGAGAACTAACGAAGGTTAAAAGGACAAAAAATAGAAAATCAATGGAGAGAATCCCTAAATAGTAGAAGCGAATCTTTTTATTGATTTTAGGATAAATCTCAGCGAATTGATGTTTGAGTCGGACAAGCAAGCGAAATAGCAGGAGTCCTTGAGCAAGGAGGAAAATAAAACCAGAGAGCAAGAGCCATTCTAAAGCTGTCTCGGGTCTAGTGATAAAAAATGCAAATAGTAGCAAATCGATGACTGCAATTGCTGTAAAATGGATTCTAAAGAGTTTTTTCATGACAAGACCTCCCTCTTTTATCTATCTTCATTCTACTCCAAAAGAATGGAAGTTACAACTAAAATGATAAAAAATTTTAGTAAGGAGATTCTGTTAGATTTCTTTATTTGATTTTCCTCTTATTGTTCCACTTCTTCATCATTCCAGACAAATAAAGCTCCGATTGCATTGAGGATATAAAAGATATATTTTCCGATATTGGCAAAATTTCCTTGAATGCCAGCCTTTGTCAGTTGAACGAAATTGTAAATCAACCAAAAACCCCACTGAGTTGTTAGTTTCAATGCGTTAAAAGCATTGGCAATGAGGGACAGTGCAAAGGCAATAGTTGTTACGTAGGCAAGGAGATTCATCTTTCCTCCATAGCCGATATAGTTGGTCACAAAGGCAAAGAGGAAGGCGATGATTGAAATGATGATGGCCGCCAATTTTAGCTGTTTTTGGCTCATTTGGTTGGGTCTGCCTTCTTGCGAAGCTTCCCATTTCTTAATAGCAAAGGTATAAATGAGGAAGGTGACGGGATAGGTGATAATGGCCGCCTTATTTCCAAGGATATAATCAATAGCACCGGACAAAATGGTATTAACAATACCAAAGTAATTTCCCCATTTGCTTAATTTCCCCGTGAAACGAGTGGACAACATGGAAATCCCAACGTTGGTTACGGAAATCAATCCAAAGGGTACAAGAGCTGTCCATGGTCCCCAGTCTACAAATTTATCGAGGCGGGAGTTGAGGTAACCAGATGAAATCGCAATCCCAACGACCAAGGCAACCCCGAAGAGGTCAAACCATTTAGATGTAGCAAAAATTTTTAGTGATTTTTTCATAGTTTAAACTATCTTTCTTTTTTTTACAAATATTCTACAATTAAATGAAAGCAAAATCAAATGATAGAAATAAAACCCTGAAAATAAAACTTTCAGGGTTGGTAGGGGGACTTGAGAAATTAGTTGATTTTTTCGACATAGAGTTGTTTTGCAATGTCCATACTTACTTGTAAGTCCTCGTCTTTACTAAGGATAGTGAAGGTATTGCTGAAGCCATCAAACTGCTTGACTTGGAGCGAATCACCGATGTGAAGTGAGTGCTTATCTAAATAATTAAGAATGTCAAAACTATCATGCACCCGGGTCAGGCGGTAGGCGCCAGCTTCCTTGATATCAGCTAGTGGCAGGTTATTGATTTCAACTAAGAGTTCTCCATTGGCAGGAATAGTACCTCCGTGGGGGCAGGTCTTGGGGAATCCTAGTAGTTTATCCAGTCTTTCCACGAAAAGGTCAGAGACAGTATGTTCCAAGACCTCGGCTTCCTCGTGAATCTGGTCACTTGTATAGTCTAAATGATGGACTAGAAAAACTTCAATCAAGCGATGTTTACGGTAGAGCTCAGAGACCAATTTGAGGCCGAGGTCAGTCAGTAGATAGCCACATTCCTTGTCCTTGAGGATGAGATTTTCACTTTTCATCCGTTTAATCATTTCAGTTACGGCAGGGGGAGAGACTTGCATGCGGGCAGCAATTTCCTTGTTGGTAATTTTATGCAGGTCTATGCCGATTTCATAAATACATTTTAGATAATCTTCTTTATTCGGGGTCATTCGTATCCTCTTGTCTAATATCTTTATCTAGTATATCAAAAAAAGCTAGATTTCTCTAGCTGTGACTTTTTATGTTATACTTATTGCAAGAGAAAAAACGAGGAGATGGATATGACGAAAATAGCTCTTCTTTCAGATATTCATGGAAATACCACTGCCTTGGAGGCTGTTTTGGCAGATGCTCGGCAGCTAGGAGTGGATGAATACTGGCTTTTGGGAGACATTCTCATGCCAGGGACAGGTCGTAGAGGGATATTGGACTTGTTGGATCAACTACCAATTACGGCTAGAGTTTTGGGAAACTGGGAAGACAGTTTGTGGCATGGTGCCCGCAAGGAACTGGATAATACTCGTCCCAGTCAACGCTATCTTTTGCGCCAGTGCCAGTATGTTTTAGAGGAAATTTCCCTAGAAGAAATTGAATTGCTTCACAATCAACCTCTTCAGATCCATCGTCAGTTTGGGGATTTGACGGTGGGAATTAGCCATCATCTGCCTGATAAGAACTGGGGGCGTGAGTTGATTCATACTGGAGCGCAAGAGGATTTTGACCGCTTGGTGACCAATCCCTCTTGTGATATTGCTGTTTATGGCCATATTCACCAGCAGTTGCTTCGTTACGGGACTGGTGGGCAATTGATTGTCAATCCGGGTTCGATTGGGCAACCTTTCTTTTTGGATGCCCAGTTGCGGAAGGACTTGCGGGCCCAGTATATGATTTTGGAGTTTGATGACCAGGGCTTGGTAGATATGGACTTTCGACGGGTGGACTACGATGTGGCAGCTGAATTGCAGCTAGCTAAAGACTTCAAACTCCCTTATTTTGAGGTTTACTATGAAAGTCTGGTCAATGGTATCCATCATACTCATAATCAGGAATTTCTGAGAGAATTGGCCCAGAAAGAGGGCTATGATAGGGAATTAGATGCTTGGTTGAAAAGTGGTAATGATTGACATTACAACTAAAAAGGGTATAATAAAAGAAAAAGAAGAGTAGAGGCAGGGTTGCCTCGTAAAAAGGAGAAGAGGATGCAAATTCCAAGTAGATTTACCATTGCGACTCATATGCTGATAATCATTGCCCTCAAGGGGAAAGAAAGCAAGGTGACCAGTGATTTTCTGGCTGCTAGTGTCGGGGTCAATCCAGTCATTATCAGAAAGACCTTGTCCCAGTTGAAGAAGGCAGAGCTGATTTCAGTAGCGCGCGGAACAGGGGGAACAGAGATTGTCAAGGACCTCAAAGATATTAGTCTTTTAGATGTTTATCAGGCGGTTGAGTGTCTTGGTAAGACAGGCCAACTATTCAGTTTCCATGACAATCCAAATCCAAATTGCCCAGTCGGAGCTCATATTCATGAGGTTTTGGATCAAAAATTGGAGAGAATCCAGCGAGCTATGGAGACTGAGCTTGGTCAGACCAGCCTAGAACAAGTCGTGGCCGATGCAGAGAGTCAGATGAAGGAGTAAGAGGGGTAGATGCCCTCTTTTTTTCTTTGGATAATTATGATAGAATGAACTCATAAAAGGAGGAGGAAATGTATCTCGTTATAGGAATTGTATTAGCCTTTATAGTGTCATTTTGGAAGGATAATAGAAGTTTGTGGAATCCAGTATTATTCTTATTATCCCTCATTTCCAGTTATTTTTATCTAGGCTACCTTTTTTATCAAAATGGGTATGAGAAGATTCATTTCGCTTTTTTTATATTTCCCTTTATTTTACTTCCTTTTTTGCTTTTTCTAAGTGGCATCTTTCTAATCTATAATGGGGTCATTTTGTTGAAGCGAGAGGGACGTTCAAAGGCTAATTATCTCTCCATGCTCCTTGGAATAGTCATTTTGCTATTTTTTGCTTTGATGTCATTTCGATTGGGAGGACGACATGAATTATTTTACACCAATCACTTTCTAAATATTTTATTTGTATTCATTTTCTACTCTTATTTTATTTTTGGCTTTGCTTTTACGGGTTTTATGCTGTACTCTATCTTGTATCTCTTTATTCCTAAGAAGAAGCATTATGATTTTATTATCATTCATGGTGCAGGTTTGTTAGACGGAGAAAAGGTAACACCTTTGCTGAAGAAGAGAATTGATAAGGCAGTAGAAGCTTACTACAAGTCTAAAAATTCTAACATAAAAATTATTGCCAGCGGTGGTCAAGGAGGAGATGAGAAGATTTCTGAAGCGCAGGCTATTACAAACTATCTGCTTGAAGAGACAGATGTTCCCCAAGATGCGATTATTCTGGAGGATCAATCAAGGACTACCTATGAGAACCTTCTCTTTTCTAAGGAACTTGGCGAGAAACTGGTAGCCAAACCTCAATTTCTCTTTGTAACAAATGACTATCATGTTTTTCGTACCAGTACCTATGCGCGTAAGTTAAATATGAAGGGAGATGGCCTCGGATGTAGGACGGCAGGCTACTACATACCATCTGCTTTTATTCGGGAGTACGTAGCGCTCTGTGTTAAGATGAAATGGCTTTTCCTTGCCTTTTATGTCCTGCTATCAGTCCTCATTTTGATAGCCTACAAAGGGATTATTTGGTAGTTAGATTTTATTTAAAAAGACTTAGAATGCACATGAAAGTATGTATTCTAGGTCTTTTGTTTTGTATACATTTAATTTTCAAGAGTATTATCTATTCTTCCAGGCTTGGTAACGGGTATCAATCAATAATTGGGTAAGGCGACCCATAGTTTTCCTTTCTTCTGGAGTGAGGGATTGAGCTTGGACAAAGAGATGATGAATGTGTTCAAGCGCCTTTAAGGAAGACAGGTCATTGATGGAGCTAATCCCAGCATCTAGAATGGTGCCAAAGAAGAGGTCGAAGTAGAGCTGGAGTTCCTCGTCAGGGACTGTGGCCACCCACTCCTTGAAGGTTGTGTCGACTTGTTGGCTATCACTGTTGGTCTTATCCAGTTGGACGAAGCGTTTGTCCTCAATCTGCCAACTAAAGGTATCGTGCTGGGCGATACCACCTAAGGCAGTACTGTGCACGATGATTTGGCGGTTAGGAATTTCCATCATCATACCGATAATGGATCCTTGAGGGATGAAGACCTTGGTTCTATCCATTATCCTTTGATAGCCCTCGGTTTGTGTCAGTTCTTTGTGGAGACCAGGCGCATCAAAGGTATAAACTGCTGTGATTTGATTTTGTAAGCTTTGCTCAATTTGACTAGCAGCATAGATGGCTAGATTTCCTCCCTTGGAATGCCCGGCCAGAATGACCTTTTGCTTAGGATGTTGGACAAGAAAGTTCTTTAAATAGCGAAGGGCGTGCTTTTGAGCAGGAATTTCCTTCATATAGGTTAGGTGGAAATCTTCCTTCCAGCCAATGATACTGTCATCTGTCCCACGAAAGACAATCAGATAGGTGTCGAGAGTGAGGCGGTAGGTCATAGCCGCAAATTGTTTTTGCAGTTCAGGGTCGATGTCATTAATAAAATGGGAGAGTTTGCAATTTTTGAAGCGCTTGTGTTGAGCTAGTTCATCTAATAGCTGGAGGCGATTTTTGCTGGTCAACATGTTAGATTCTCTTGGGACCTGAGGTGCCAGGTCTAAAAGTCGCATAGGAGTTGTGGAGACCAAATTATCAAAGGAGAGGTAGGTGATTTCTGTTAAGGCTAGAATGTCTAACTCATTTAAAGGAAGATCGTAAAAGGAATCGTGTGCGACATCTTTCAGGTAGTCAAAAATATTGGTCATAAGAACTCCTTTCTTTTTATTTATCTTATCAAATTTCCCTTAAATTAGCTAGTAGGATTGCCTCATTTTGTTGCCTAAAAACAAGCTGCTTCAAATTCAGTTTCAGATCTTCTAGCATTGAAAAATCTGTTATAATAATAGCAAAGGAGAATCAGATGCACAAGATTTTATTAGTAGAAGATGATCAGGTTATTCGTCAACAAGTCGGAAAAATGCTCTCTGAATGGGGATTTGAAGTGGTTCTGGTAGAAGACTTTATGGAAGTTTTGAGTCTTTTTGTCCAGTCGGAGCCTCATCTGGTCCTCATGGATATTGGATTGCCCTTGTTTAATGGCTATCACTGGTGTCAGGAAATCCGCAAGATTTCCAAGGTGCCTATCATGTTTCTGTCTTCGAGAGACCAGGCTATGGATATTGTCATGGCAATCAATATGGGGGCGGATGACTTTGTGACCAAGCCTTTTGACCAGCAGGTTCTTTTAGCCAAGGTTCAGGGCTTGTTGCGTCGTTCCTATGAGTTTGGGCGTGACGAGAGTTTACTGGAATATGCCGGTGTTATCCTCAATACCAAATCAATGGATGTACATTATCAAGGGCAAGTCTTGAACTTGACCAAGAACGAATTCCAGATTTTACGCGTGTTGTTTGAGCATGCAGGTAATATCGTAGCGCGTGACGACCTGATGCGAGAACTTTGGAACAGTGACTTTTTCATTGATGATAATACTCTCTCTGTCAATGTGGCTCGTTTGCGTAAAAAGTTGGAAGAGCAGGGCTTGATTGGATTTATCGAGACCAAGAAAGGAATAGGGTACGGATTAAAGCATGCTTGATTGGAAACAATTTTTTCTAGCCTATCTGCGCTCCCGTAGTCGTCTGTTTGTCTATCTGCTTGCTTTAGCATTTCTAGTTTTGCTTTTTCAGTTTTTATTTGCCAGTTTGGGAATTTACTTTCTCTACTTTTTCCTCTTGTGTTGCTTTGTAACCATTTTATTTTTCGCTTGGGACATATTGGTAGAAATGCAGGTATATCGTCAGGAAATTCTCTATGGGGAGAGGGAAGCTCAGTCTCCTTTGGAAAGAGTTTTAGCAGAAAAATTAGAAGCGCGTGAGATGGAACTTTATCAGCAGAGATCAGATTCAGAAAGAAAACTGACGGATTTGCTGGATTACTATACCTTGTGGGTACATCAGATAAAGACCCCCATTGCAGCTAGTCAACTCTTAGTTGCAGAAGTAGCCGACCGCCAACTGAAGCAGCAATTAGAACAGGAAATTTTCAAGATTGATTCCTATACCAATCTAGTTTTACAGTACCTGCGTTTAGAAAGTTTCCATGATGATTTGGTCTTGAAGCAGGTGCAAATTGAGGACTTGGTCAAGGAAATAATTCGTAAATATGCTCTTTTCTTTATTCAAAAAGGCCTAAATGTCAACCTATATGACCTTGATAAAGAAATTGTGACGGATAAGAAGTGGTTACTAGTGGTCATTGAACAAATTATCTCAAATAGTCTCAAGTACACCAAGGAAGGTGGTCTGGAGATTTATATGGAAGGCCAGGAACTCTGTATCAAGGATACGGGAATCGGGATAAAAAACAGTGATGTCCTCCGAGTCTTTGAACGTGGCTTCTCAGGATATAATGGACGCCTAACTCAGCAGTCATCTGGACTTGGCCTCTATCTATCTAAGAAAATTTCTGAAGAACTGGGGCACCAGATTCGTATCGAGTCTGAGGTTGGAAAAGGAACGATAGTGCGGATTCAGTTTGCTCAAGTGAACTTAGTCCTTGAGTGAGAAGAGACAATGAGTTTTTACCCAATCTCTTTTTGCTATATTTCAGGATATTTGAAGACTGTTTTTTACAAAACCAATAATAGAATTTTTAATACGGAATATAGTATAAATACTGGTTCAAAGTGAAGTTTTGTATGCTTTATACTTTTGTTGAGTATAAAATCTATAAACTAAGGGTGAATTACAAAAATTAATTTGAGATGAAGTGAATTGTAGACTTGGGAAATGTCTCCTATTCGATTTCAGAATGAATCGTTGATACAGGATTAAAAGAACTGCAGCTTTCTTTTAATTTTGAATGAGATAGGTGTATATAGATTTGTGTAACTGGTGTAGAACTGTTTCCAAGAATTTATTGAATGTATCGAATACACACATCCTATTGATTTTGAACCAGTTTTTAATTTCTAAATGTTATAATAGTTTTATCAAGTAAAAGGAGACTACCATGATTGGAGACAATATAAAATTCTTACGAAAATCACATAATCTGATATAACCAGAATTTTCACGGATTGTGGGTGTGTCACGAAATAGCCTAAATCGTTAGAAAAACTGAAAAAGCTTACTTTCAATAGAAGTATTGGAAATATTCATTTTACATCTATCAAAGAAACATGGGATAGACCTATATTTTACAAAATAGCAAATTATATTTTGAATGATAGTAAAAACTGCAGTACTTGTGTGATTTACAATTATTGCACTCAATGTCCGAGTATCGGACTATCTGAAATAGGGAATAGTAGAGATTGTTCTGCGATATGTAAAAAAACGCATTAGCAAGGAGTATCGTATATGCTACCATATCTTAAAACTATTAGATGGTATCTCTTCTTTAATTTTCTTTTTGGTGTAGTATCGAATATCTGCACAGCTTTGTTACCGTATTTCACGCAGGCATTAATCAAAGGGGATTATCAAGTAGCTCTATATGGTTACTCTATGTCAGTGGCTGGCTATTTGAGTTGTAACTATATCCAAATGATACTTGATTGGAAGCAGGGGATTATCTTTTCGACTACTTTGAAAAATGAGTGGTTTCGTTCACTTCTGGGACTCAGTCACCACGATTTCAAGCAGAAAACAGTAGCAGAGTATATTTCCTATCAATCTAATGACCTAGATTCGTTGGAAAAGGATTACCTTCCTCCATTGATGAGTTTTATCAAACAAATTTTACGTATCATCATTTACGCTTTCATTATTAGCAGAACAATTAATCCTATTGTATCACTGATTTTAATCTTTTCTACTGGAATTAGTATTCAAATTCCTAAAATCGTTGGGAAGTTGACCGCTAATCGTAGACAGGTTTACTTGAAAAAACAAGGAGATTACTATCGAACTTTGGAGGATTTGCTCATGGGACATCATTTGGTAAATAAACTAACTATGTCGCATTTTTTGAATCAACAAAAGAGTTCTCTAAAGAATTTGCAGGATAAGTATTTTAAGTATGGTTTGACAAAAATTACAGGCATCTTATTGACAGGTGTTTCTTTTGAATTCATTAGTCTTGTTCTGTTTATTTATTTAGCCTACTCTCTATCTCACCAGCAACTCGGTATTCCTGAGGTGGTGGCGAGTTTCGGATATATTAATGCTTTTTCTGAACCAATACAGGAAATCCTTTATGATTTACAAATGTTAGAGTCCGTAAAGCCTGTAATCAAGAGTTTTCAAAACATTGTTGGGAGACCCGTTTCAGTTCAAGCACCTCAACATTCTTTTGATACGATTACTTTGAAAAACATTTCCAAACAACTGGGAGAATCAAAATTGATAATTACTTCCGCTACGATTCAAAAAGGGGATAAAATTGCGCTTATTGGTAAGAATGGGTCTGGAAAAAGTAGTCTTCTCAACATTTTAAATGGAACAGATGAAGATTTTGAAGGACAAATTGTGCTAGATGGGCTTGTTTTGGACCATCTTTGGGGAAGATTCGGTATGATTCTGCAACAAGAACATACATTTATTTCGAGTTATGAAAATAATGTAACGCTATTCAATAGTTTCAATGAAAAATTCAGAGAAGAAGATTTTGAAAAAATTCCACCACAATCCCTGTCAGGTGGTCAGCAACAACGAATGTATTTAAATCGTGAGAAAAATCGTAAAAATCCATTGCTTATCCTAGACGAACCTTTCTCTGCCTTGGATACTAATCAGTTTAAAATGGAATTGGAAAGAGTTCTGGAACTACCAAGTGCCGTCATTGTTACTTTACATCGCCAAAACGAATTATTAAGTAAGTTTGACCAAGTTTGGGAAATTAAGAATGGAGAACTTGTAATTTTGAAATAGCTAAATTATAAAGAATAAAACGCATAGTATCAAGGTTCAGGAGATACCGTTTTTCCTTCTTCGGATAAGGAAACAAAAATTTCTTGCTTCATCTATCTATTCAATTGATAGATTTCTTCGAAGAAAGACTGTAAAATTTTTGATATAATGTTAAGGATGGACTGACGGATATTTAAAGGATAATTTTCAAAAGAATAACAGGTGAGAAGAAAAATATGTAAGATTGGACAGAAGTCTCTCTACCATCATCCATGCAGAAACAAAATTATACGAAATAAAAGGAGTAACCAATGACTGGAAACTATTCAACACGTGAATACCGTGAGAAATTATATGATGATCTTCATGTTCGATTAAGAGATACAGTGATTTTGATGTGTGCGATTTTTATTGCCTCTATTGGCCTAAATATGAATTCAACAGCTGTCATTATTGGAGCCATGCTGATTTCCCCTCTTATGACACCGATTGTTGGACTGGGGTTTGGTGATGGAGATCATGTCCTATCTTCACTTTGATTATTGGAAAAAAACGGCTCGGTCAGGAGCTAGTATGAATAAGGAGAACAAATGAAACGTTTAAAAATGTTATGGCATATTATGCAGGTTACGGGTTTTACTCGGTTTGCTCTGAGTTTTGTGACCTTTGTTTTTGGGTCAGGAGGCGTGCTTTTCCTAGTTGAACCTGCTATCACAAATTACGGAGACGGTCTTTGGTATGCTTTTGTGACTTCGACGACTGTCGGCTACGGGGATCTCCTAGCTGTGACCTTGATTGGAAGGATTACCAGTGTCTTCTTGACGATTTATGGGCTCATATTTTTTGGCTGTTTATCAGCTGTTATTTTTAATTATTATACCAATTTAAATAAGGAAAGAGGAGAGGACAAATGACTGCCAATTATTCAACACGGGAATACCGTGAGAAATTATACGATGACCTTCATGTTCGATTGAGAGATACAGCGATTTTGATGTGTGCAATTTTTATTGCCTCTATCGGACTAAATATGAATTCAACAGCTGTCATTATAGGAGCCATGTTGATTTCACCTCTCATGACACCGATTGTTGGACTGGGATTCGGTTTAGCTATTTTTGATACGCGTTTAATCAAGCAATCTCTAGAGGTTTTATTGACTCAAGTGTTGGTCAGTTTGCTTGTCTCGACTCTGTATTTCTGGATTTCTCCCTTGTCTTATGCAAGTAGCGAGTTGATTGCACGAACCTCTCCAACCATTTGGGATGTCCTCATTGCTATTGCTGGTGGGATTGCTGGTGTGATCGGTTCAAGGAAAAAAGAAGCAAACAATATCGTGCCAGGAGTAGCCATTGCTACAGCTCTGATGCCGCCTATCTGTACTGCTGGCTATGGTTTAGCTAATGGGAATGTACGATTTTTATTGGGGGCTCTCTATCTTTTCTTGATCAACTGTGTCTTTATCATGCTAGCCAACATTGTTGGAACAAGAATTTTGATGAGAAAATCTCCTTTAACTTCATTTAAAGAGCTGAGCATTAAAATGAGAATTGGCTTGATATCTTTGATTGTATTGTTGATTCTTCCAGCTAGCTATTCGGCAGTTACTCTGACAATAGAACAAGCGCGCAAAGAAGGGATCAAACAGTTTGTAGGAAAAGAGTTCGCCAATTATACGGTTATTAATCAAGTCTACAAGTCAAGTAACAATGAATTGGTCTTGACGGTTGTTGGAGATCCGATTTCAGAAGAAGAATTAGAAACACTCCACCAAAAACAAGCCTCTTACGGTATTCAATCTGTTCAATTGAAAGTGAATCAAGTTCAGAACTCGCCAACATTAGATAGTGAAGCGACCAAGGAATTTTATGAAACCATTGACAAGTATATTGATCAAAAACTCTCTGAAAAAGATTCACAAAAAGATCTCGTAAAAGAAAATGAAGCAGACAAGGATTGAGGATATTGACCTTATCTAACTCATGAAAGCAAATCTTGTGTGGTGGTTTGGTCAATCACTACTAGCTCGGATTAAATAATACTCTTCGAAAATCAAATTCAAACCACGTCAGCGTCGCCTTACCGTACTCAAGTACAGCTTGCGGCTAGCTTCCTAGTTTGCTTTTTGATTTTCATTGAGTAAAAATATAAAAAGCAACAGCTGAAATAGTTGTTGCTTTTTAGGTAGCTAGGATTTTATCTCTTATTTCTCAACGCGTGATTTGTTGGCGATATCAGCTAGGATAGCTTGAACAAAGTCATCAACTGAGACAGTTTGTGTTTCTTTTTGTCCGTAGCGACGAACGTTGACTGTTCCGTCTTCCATTTCCTTGTCCCCAACGATCAATTGGTAAGGAATCTTGCTTGTTTGTGATGCACGGATCTTGAACTGCATTTTTTCATTGCGCTCATCTACATCTGCACGAACACCACGGTCACGGAGTTTCTTAGCCACTTCCCAAGCGTAGTCCACGTGTTTTTCGTTAGATACTGGGATGAGGGTTACTTGGTGTGGTGCAAGCCATGTTGGGAAGGCACCCTTGTAGTTCTCAATCAAGATAGCTGTAAAGCGCTCCATAGTAGAGATTACACCACGGTGGATCATAACTGGACGGTGTTCCTCACCATCAGCTCCGATGTATTTAAGGTCGAAGCGTTCTGGAAGCAAGAAGTCAAGTTGGATAGTAGAAAGGGTTTCTTCTTTTCCAAGGGCTGTCTTAACTTGAATATCCAATTTTGGTCCGTAGAAGGCTGCTTCACCTTCGGCTTCAAAGTAGTCCACGCCCATTTCATCAAGGGCTGCACGAAGCATGGTTTGAGCATTTTCCCACATCTCATCGTTGTCAAAGTACTTATGAGTATCTTGAGGGTCACGAAGAGAGAGACGGAAGCGGTATTCAGTCAAGTTGAAGTCTTCATAAACATCGATAATCAACTGAAGAGCACGTTGGAATTCTTCTTGGATTTGTTCTGGAGTCACAAAGAGGTGACCGTCGTTGAGAGACATTTCACGCACACGTTGAAGACCAGTAAGGGAGCCAGATTTTTCGTAGCGGTGCATCATACCGATTTCAGCGATACGGATTGGCAACTCACGGTAAGAGTGAACATGATGTTTGAAGACTTGGATGTGGTGCGGACAGTTCATTGGACGAAGGACAAATTCTTCCCCGTCACCCATGTCCATAGTTGGGAACATGTCTTCTTGGTAATGATCCCAGTGACCAGAAGTCTTGTAAAGCTCAACAGAAGCAAGTGGTGGAGTGTAGACGTGTTGGTAGCCTGAAGCTAGCTCTTTGTCAACGATGTAGCGTTCCAACTCACGACGAATAGTCGCACCATTTGGCAACCAGAATGGCAAACCTTGACCAACCTCTTGAGAAATCATGAAGAGGTCAAGCTCTTTACCAAGTTTACGGTGGTCACGTTCCTTGGCTTCTTCACGCATTTGAAGGTAGTTCTTCAAGTCTTTTTTGTCAAACCAAGCTGTACCATAGATACGTTGCATCATAGCGTTGTCGCTATTTCCACGCCAGTAAGCACCTGCTACATGGAGAAGGTGGAAGATTTGGATACGACCTGTTGAAGGGACGTGTGGGCCACGGCAAAGGTCTACATATTCACCCTGACGGTAGATGGTCAAACCACCTTCGTCTTCTGAGTGTTCTTCAATCAATTCCAACTTGTAAGGGTCATTTTTGAAGATTTCACGTGCCTCGTCTTTAGTCACTTCTTCACGGATTGATGGGAAGTTTTCTTTGACAATTTTTTGCATTTCTTCTTCGATACGAGGAAGGTCTTCGTTAGAGATTTGACCAGCTGTGTTGTCAGTATCGTAGTAGAAACCATCTTCGATAGCTGGACCAACCCCCAAGTGAATGTCTGGGAAAAGACGACGAGCTGCTTGGGCGAACAAGTGAGCAGCTGAGTGACGCAAGATTGGAAGGGCATCTTCGTGATCAGGTGTCACGATTTCGATGCTTCCATCTTCAGTGATAGCACGAGTAGTGTCGATGAGTTTGCCGTTGAATTTACCAGCCAAGGCCTTTTTAGCTAGGGAATTGCTGATAGATTGGGCAATTTCAAAAGTTGTAACGCCAGATTCGAATTCACGAACAGCGCCATCTGGGAAAGTAATGTTAATCATGATGTTCTCCTTACTTATATTATTGACGAATGTGTTAACCCTATTCTGAAAACAGGGACAGAGGATTGTGAAAGCTAGAAAAACAAAAAGCGACATCCTCGAAAGGACGTCGCAACGTGGTTCCACCTTCATTTATGTTCCTCAAAAAAGAGGGACACCTCTGATTGGCTCTAACGTGGCCACCGTTTTATGTTTTCATAAAAAACGCAAGAGTAGTGTCAGTTTAGGCTTCCTATGCGTTTCCAGCAACCACGCACTCTCTGGTAGAAAGGGACTAAGTGACTTGTCTCTATGGATTATTATAGCATGATTGTGAGATTTTTCAAGGATTTTGTGAAAGTTTTTGTTTTTCATTTTTGTAGAATATGCTTGATGACAATACCGGAAGCCATGCCCATCAGAGCCAAGGTTTCATAGATTAGTAAGTAAATTAGTATAAACTCACCAAAAGTTATGATAGTAAAGCAAAAGAGCAGTCCGTTACCAATTAACCACCAAAGTGAGAAACGGAAACGGTAGCTATAGAGTAACGATATAATCAAGATTACCATATGGGCTCTTTGTCAACTGTAGTGGGTTGAATAAAAGCTAAGATCTAGAAAGGACGAAATTTGTCCTTTCTTTTTTGATA